>NZ_MKMC01000014.1:0-82746 GCF_001856095.1 Methylomonas sp. LWB | reverse complement strand
GATTGGCGTGCGCAACCGATCATGGTCAACTGGCTAATCGCAATAAATTGCCGACGCCGACCAGTATCATCAAACCGGCACTGAGGTTTTCGATGCGCGGCAGCCAAACCCCCAACTGCTGACGCAAGCGTCCACCGAAGTAAGCCACGCCCAAACCGTAAACCAAGGCCGGCACCGTAATCGCGCCCAAGCCGAAACCGATTCGATTACACCAACGGCTTCCACGACGCCTCCAACATCCTTTCCGGTGTCATCGCTTCCAGAGCGATGACACCGCTTCAGGCCATGTTATTGGTCGCTATCTTCGAATTTCTCGGCCCGTTGCTGGGCGGCACCACCGTCGCCGATACCGTCGGTTCTTTGCTGGATTTGTCCGTGCCGCCGCGCCCGGTCGGCCTGACCGCCGTTCTGTCCGGATTGGCCGCGGCGGTGGCGTGGAATTTTTTCACCTGGTGGCGCGGACTACCGTCGTCATCCTCGCATGCGCTGGTAGGCGGCTTGATCGGCGCGGCCCTGGCCTCCTCCGAGCCGATCCCGATGGACTGGGGAATCGCAGCCCTCCTCCACGGCCGCATCCAAGGCTTCGCCAAGGTATTGCTGGCACTGTTTCTGTCGCCGTTCCTGGGTTTCGCGGTCGGATTCGCGCTGCAGCGCGCTACGATGTTCCTGCTGCGCGCCGCCCATCCGTCCATCAACCGCCGCCTGTGCCAAGCCCAGTGGTTGACCGCCGCAGGCTTGGCGTTCTGCCACGGCGCCAACGATGCGCAAAAAAGCATGGGCATACTGACTCTGTTGCTGCTGCTCAGCGGACAAATCGCGACCTTTCAGGTGCCGGTGTGGGTAATGGCTGCTTGCGCGACCGCGATGACGGCCGGCGCCCTAACCGGCGGCTGGCGCATCGTCCGCACCTTAGGATTTGCGATCTATAAAATTCGGCCGATACACGCCTTGAACTCGCAACTGACCGCCTGCTCGGTGATTGCGGCTTGCTCGATGCTAGGAGCGCCGGTTTCGACCACTCACGTCGTTGCGTCAGCCATTACCGGCATCGGCGCCTCGGACCGACCTAGACAGGTACGCTGGGGCAAGGCCGGCGAAATCGTGCTGGCCTGGTTGATCACGATTCCCGGCTCGGCGCTACTGGCCGCGTTGATCGGCCGGCTCGCCCAAATCTAACTCTCTAACCGACATGTCCGACTCGCAAAACCGTTTAGCCGCACGGCTGTTTCAGCGCATTTTTCCGAAAACCGCCGACTTCTACCTGTTACTGCACCAGCAATGCCAACAAGTGTGCATCACCGTGGACAATTTGGTCCGCTACATGAACGAGGAAAACCCGCAAGCCGACGAAATGTTGAAAAAGGACGAGCACGATGCCGACCGAATCCGAATGCGTAATTTGCACGAATTGAACAGTTCGTTTGCCACCCCGATAGACCGCGAAGACATTTACCGGGCCATCGCCGCGCTCGACAACATCGTGACCTATTGCAAGAGCACCTATAACGAGATGGAGGCACTGCAATTGAATCCGGACGATTATTCGAAGGCGATGGTCGCGGAATTGCAGATCGGCATCAAAGCCCTCGAGCAAGGCTTCGCGGTATTGGGCAAGCGCCCGCGCGACGCCGAAACGCACGCATTCGCCGCGCGCCATTCCGAGCGCCGGGTCGAAAAGATGTACCGCAAAGCCATTGCCGAATTGTTTCAGGGCCAGGACTACCTGGACATGTTCAAGCGCCGCGAACTATACCGCCACCTGTCCAACGCCGCCGACCGGGTCCACGCGACCGCCAACATCCTCGAAGACATCATCGTCAAGCTGGGCTAATGCCCGTCTCCGCCAGCGCCGAAGCCGGAAATTTCCTGGCCTCGACGCCCGCCCGGCGCCCTGGGGCCGCCACAATTCGCCAGGCAACCATGCTACAATTCCGGCGGTTAGAATCGTGTTCAATTAATGAGGTTCACTTCGTGGCAAACATTAGCAGCCGAAAATCCGCAATGATTCTTTTTAGCTCACAGAATTGCATCATGAGCCATTGCGCCCGCCTCGTTGTTCACGAAAAAGGCGTTCCCGCCGACATCGAATATTTCGATCCGACCGACCCGCCCGAAGACCTGCTGGAACTCAATCCGAACGGTAATGCCCCCACCTTCGTGGAGCGCGATCTGGTGCTGTACGACGCCCGCATCATCATGGAATATCTGGACGAGCGTTTTCCACACCCGGCCTTGCATCAAATGGACCCCGTCTCCCGCGCCAACGCCCGAATGCTGATCAAACGCATCGATCAGGATTGGTATCAAATGCTCGAGGAAGCGCAACTGCAAGGCGACAAACGCGCCGCCAAAGCCAAGAAAGTTCTTAGGGAAAGTCTGCTGGCGGCCGCGCCGGTTTTCGATGCCACCACTTATTTCATGGGCGAAGACTATTCGCTGATCGATTGCGCGATGGCGCCTTTTTTATGGCGCCTGGGCAGCGTCGGCATCGACATCAGCTCGCTAGGCAAGGGTATCACCGCTTACGCCAACCGGCTATTCGCGCGCAAGGCCTTTCAGGACAGCCTCAGCCACGACGAAAAAGAACTCATGCAAAGCCAAACCAAATGACGCCACTAAAACCCTACCTGATCCGCTCCATTTACGAATGGATTTTGGATAATAGTCTGACACCCCATCTATTGGTCAACGCCGAACACCCCGGCGTCGTGTTACCCACCGACTTCGTCGAGGACGGCCGCATCGTCCTGAATATTCGCCCCGAAGCCATACAAGGCTTGACCCTGGGTAACGAGGAAGTCCAGTTCAACGCCCGCTTTTCCGGCAAGGCCATGCACATTGTGGTACCCACCAAGGCGGTACTGGCGATTTACGCGAAGGAAAACGGCAAGGGTATGGTCTTCGACCCGGAAGATCAAGACGACGAAACGCCGCCCAGCGCCCCTGAACCGACACCGCCGCAGCGTCCGCAATTGCGGGTTGTGAAATAGCATCCGGCCAAGCCGCGCTCGCCGCCCCGCGTTCCAGCAACGTCCGATAGTGCCGCGCCCCCTCGGAATTCGGGCGATTCGGCTAAAGACACGCTTAACACGGTGCGATAGAATGCCGGGCTAGTTTCGACGGGGAGCTGTGATGACGCACGACACGCCCAAAGTTTTTAGCGACGCCGAAATCGTCGAGCGCTTGAGACGCGAACTGCCGCATTGGTATTACGAAAACGGCTGGATACGCCGCAAGTACAAGACCTCCGGCTGGAAAGCGACATTGATGATCGTCAACGCTGTCGGCCATTTGGCGGAAAAAGCCTGGCACCACCCGGACCTGACAGTTTCCTATGCGTTCGTGATCGTCAAACTGGTCACTCACGCCGCCAAGGGCGTTACCGACAAGGATTTCGCGCTGGCGAAAAAAATCGAGGACGTCGTGCAATGGGATGCCGCCGCCGAATCCGGCGGTATTTTCGAAGGTACGCCGGACGACCCGCGTTTCAAATACATTAAAAAAGACTGAGGACAGCACGATGACTGAAATCACCGAGGTACCCAGCCCGTTCTGCGGTATCGGCACCGACGACTTGGCGATCCGGGTGGACGGCGTTAGCTTGAAAGTGGCCGCCAACGGTTGCGCGGTCAACACGCCGGGCTTCGAACAGCCAATCACCGACACCGCGCCGCGCGTGCGGGGCCAAGCGGTCGATCTGGCAACGGCGGCGGCCAAAGCGGCCGAATTGCTGCGCGGCACCCAGCAACCGGTCATCGCCGGTTGCGCCACCGACGTCAACGGCATGCGCGCGCTGTTGGCGCTGGCCGATAAATCCGGCGCGGTAGTCGATAACGTCAATTTCCCGGCCGCCCGCCGTAACTTGTTGGCGCTGCAGGATTCCGGCTGGATGAATACCACGCTGGCCGAATTGAAAAACCGTTGTGACGTTCTGCTGATCGTCGGTACCGACCTCGAGGCGTTCGCGCCGCGCTTCTTCGAACGCTATTTGTGGAACGAACAATCCATGTTCCTCGACAACACCGCTAGCCGCGACGTGATTTACCTGGGTAAGGCACCGTCCGGCGACGCGTCGACCTCGCCCGCCGGCAAAACCGCGACCGTGCTGACTTGCGCCGACGCCGATCTTCCCGATGTCGTTGCCGTGCTGGCCGCGCTGATTAAAAAGCAACCCGTGCTCGCGCAAAACGTGGCCGGCATTGCCGTAGCCGATCTGCAAGCAGTTGCCGACAAACTGAAAACCGCCCAATACGGCGTAATACTCTGGGGCGCCGCCGCGCTAGCCTACGACCACGCCGAATTGACTGTGCAAACCCTCTGCGGCATCGTCAAGGATATCAATCTGCAAGGCACCCGCTGCTCCGGCTTTCCGCTGGGCGGCCGCGAAGGCGATCAAACCGCCAACCAAGTCTGCGGCTGGACCACCGGTTATCCGGCGCGGGTCAATTTCGCCCGCGGCTACCCGGAATACGATCCGTTTCTATACGACAGCCAAGCCATGCTCGCCAACGGCGAAGCCGACGCCTTGATCTGGGTACACGCTTTCAATGTCAACGCCAAACCGCCAAGGACCACGTTACCGACCATCGTCATCGGCCGTTCCGGCATGACCTTCGAAAAAGAACCCGATGTGTTCATCCCCGTCGGCACACCCGGCATCGACCATGCCGGCCACGCTTACCGTCTGGACAACGTGGTGGCGATTCGTCTGAAAAAACTGAGAGACTCCGGCCTGCCCAGCACCGCCGAGGTGCTGCAAGCCATTGAACAAGCCCTTTAGGATACCGACATGCTGATAAAACTCACAGGCGGCACCGTTTACGACCCGGCCAGCGGCGTAGCCGGCCAGCAACAAGACCTCTTTATTCAAGACGGCCGCATCGTCGATGCGCCAACAGACGGCCGGCCGGTCGATCAAGAATACGACTTGCGCGGCAAGGTGGTGATGTCCGGCGCGATCGACATGCACACGCACATCGGCGGCGGCAAGGGCAACATTGCCCGCACCCTGTTGCCGGAAGACCACCGCTTGGACCCGGTGCACCGCACCCCGGTCACCCGCTCCGGTAACGGTCATGCGATGCCCAGCACCTATGTCGCCGGCTACCGTTACGCCGAAATGGGTTACACCGCCTGTTTCGAACCGGCCGTGCTGCCGATCAACGCCCGCCAGGCGCACATGGAAATGGGCGACACGCCGATCGTCGATAAAGGCGGCTACGTGATGCTGGGCAGCGACGACTTTCTGCTGCGGATGCTGACCGCGAAAAAAGACCAAAAAGCCGTCAACGATTACGTGGCCTGGACCTTGAATGCGGCCAAAGGCATAGGCATCAAGGTAGTCAATGCCGGCGGCATCAACGCCTTCAAATTCAACCAGCGCAAACTGGACTTGGACGAGAAAAACAGCCACTACGACGTCACGCCACGGCAAATCCTGCAAACCCTGGCCCGTGCGGTCAAGGAACTGGGCATCACGCATCCACTGCATGTCCACGGTTGCAACTTGGGTGTACCCGGCAATCTGGAAACCACGCTGAACACCATCCAAGGCATCGAAGGCTTGCCGATGCACTTGACCCACATTCAGTTCCACAGCTACGGCACCGAAGGCGATTTCAAATTTTCGTCCGGCGCCGCGCAGATTGCCGAAGCGATCAACCAAAACAAAAACATCAGCGCCGACGTCGGTCAGATTCTGTTCGGCCAAACCGTCACCGCCTCCGGCGACAACATGCGCCAACACGCCAATCACCGCTTCGCCAGCCCCAACAAATGGGTGTGCATGGACATCGAATGCGATGCCGGCTGCGGCGTGGTGCCGTTTAAATACAAGGACCAAAACTTCGTCAATGCCCTGCAGTGGGCCATCGGTTTGGAAATTTTCCTGTTGGTCGAAGACCCGTGGCGGATATTCCTGACCACCGACCACCCCAACGGCGCACCGTTCACCAGCTACCCGCATTTGATCCGCTTGCTGATGGACCGCAGTTTCCGCAACGACATGCTGGCGACTATCCATCCGGAAGCGCAGAAAATGACCACGTTGGCTTCGATCGAACGCGAATACAGCTTGAGCGAAATCGCCATCATGACCCGCGCCGGCGCGGCCCGCATTATCGGCTTGAAAGACCGCGGCGCATTGAGCCCCGGCAACTTCGCCGACATCACCGTCTACACCGAAAACGCCGACCGCCAAGCGATGTTCACCAAGCCGGATTACGTGTTCAAGGACGGCGAATTGGTGGTCAAAGACGGCGAAGTGGTCAAAGTCACCTGGGGCACCACCCACATCGTCAAACCGGAATACGATTTGGCTATAGAAAGCGAGCTGAAACCCTATTTCGATAAATACCTGACCATGAAACTGGGCAACTTTAAAATCAGCGACGACGAAATCAGCGAAGACGGACGCGGCAGTTTGACGGCGCATCCGTTGAGAGGTGCAGCATGATCATTAATGGCGTAACCATCGACAAAACCTTCGCCGAAGCCTTCCCGATGAAGGCGACGCGAGCCATCATCACCGCCCAGAACGAGAAATGGGCGATGATTTCCGCGCAAGCCATGACCGGCTTTGCCACCTCGGTGATTGCCTGCGGCTGCGAAGCCGGTATCGAACGGGTGTTAAGCCCGGACGAAACCCCGGACGGTCGCCCTGGTGTGGCGATCATGATTTATGCGATGGGCGGTAAGGGCTTGGCCAAGCAATTGGAGACCCGTGCCGGTCAGTGCGTGCTAACTTCGCCGACATCCGCTCTGTTCGCCGGGATTGAAGGCGGCAAGCCGATTCCGTTGGGCAAAAATCTGCGCTTTTTCGGTGACGGCTTCCAGATTGCCAAGAAAATCGCCGGCAAGCGTTACTGGCGTGTACCGGTGATGGACGGCGAATTCCTGACCGAAGCCACCACCGGCATGGTCGATGCGGTCGGCGGCGGCAATTTTCTAGTATTGGCTGAATCGCAACCGCAAGCCTTGGCGGCTTGCGAAGCGGCGATCGACGCGATGAAAAAAACCCCCAACGTCATCATGCCCTTCCCCGGCGGCGTGGTGCGTTCCGGCTCCAAGGTCGGCTCCAAATACAAAGCCTTGAGTGCGTCGACCAACGATGCCTTCTGCCCGACCTTGAAGGGCGTGACCAAGACCGACCTGTCGCCGGAAATCGAGTCGGTGATGGAAATCGTCATCGACGGTTTGTCCAAAGAAGACATCGACAAGGCGATGCGGGTCGGCATTCAAGCGGTCTGCGAACTGGGCGCGGCCAACGGTATTAAGCGCATCAGCGCCGGCAACTATGGCGGCAAACTCGGCCCGTTCCACTTCCATCTACAGGAGATCATGGCATGACCACGTTGACCTTCACTCTGATAGAGACGCCACTGCCGGTGCAACGCGTAGATATGTCGCCGCTGGTCTGCCAAAAATTGGCCGGTTTGAGCCTGGACCAGATCGCCGCGATCGAATTGCCGTCCGGCAAACGCAAACTGCGGGTCGATCAATTGTTTCACATTAACGGCAGCAATCCCGACGACATCAGCATCGTCGGCAGTACCGACAAGCTGGATTTCATCGGCAAGGAACTCGCCAACGGCAGCATCAGCGTGCAAGGCGACGCGGGCGCTTATTTGGGGATGCAAATGAAGGGCGGCACGATTTCGGTGATCGGCGATGTCGGCATTTACGCGGCTTGCGAAATGAAAAACGGTTTGATCCAGATCGAAGGCAATGCCGGCGATTTCGTTGGCGGCGCATTGCCCGGCAACAAGCAAGGCATGAAGGGCGGCACGGTTTTAATCAAAGGCAACGTCGGCCAGCGTTGCGGCGACCATTTGCGCCGCGGCCAGATTCTAGTCGAAGGCGATGCCGGCGACTATTGCGGCTCCCGCATGGTGGCCGGCACGATCGCGGTGATGGGCAAGGTCGGCCGTTACGCCGGCTATGCAATGCGACGAGGCACCTTGTTGCTGTGGAATCAACCGCAATTGCCGGCCACCTTCAATGATTGCGGCTCGCATACCCTGGCATTTCTGCCCATGTTGTTCGCGTCGTTCAAAACCCTGAACTCCCGCTTTGCCGACAACGGCGTCGCTTTCAACCGGGTCAGACGCTTCGGCGGCGACATGGCGGAAACCGGACGCGGCGAAGTGTTGGTCAAGCTATAAAATCGCAGACTCCTAGCCGATTTCGTTCCTTGCCGGAGATATGGTTAGACCGCTAACCACCGCCAACCACGACCGCGACAGTGCCGGGCTAAAATACGTGTATCCGGTGATGTCGCGGCGGGCGGGTGGGCTATCGATAGGCATCAACTTCAACCCAAATAACGCTTGCAACTGGCGTTGCGTGTATTGCCAAGTCCCCAATCTTACTCGCGGTGCCGCGCCCACCCTGGATTTCGAGGTACTCGAACGGGAATTGCAGGGCTTTTTGGAGTGGGTGTTACGTGGCGACTTTTTCGATGCTTACGATGTCGCCGCCGAACAGCGCGTCGTCAAGGACATTGCGATTTCCGGCAACGGCGAGCCGACCAGTCTAAAATCCTTCGACCGAGCCATCCGCCTGATAGGGGAAATCGGCCTGGAAAGCGGCATATTGCCGACCGGCAACTTGGTATTGATCAGCAACGGCAGTCTGGTACATCAAAAACCTGTCCAAGCCGGACTGGCCGAATTGGCGAATTGCGGCGGCGAGCTTTGGTTCAAGCTGGACAGTGCCACTAGCGCTGGCCGAAACTTGCTGAACCACGCCAAATTGAGTCAAGCCAAGCTGATCGAACATCTGCAAATCGCCAGCGATTTATGCCCAACCAAATTGCAAACCTGTATTTTGCATTATCGACAGGCTTGGTCAGACGCCGAAAAAGCCGCGTATTTGGCCTTGCTGGCGGAACTAAAATCCAGAAACATTAAAATCGCGAAAATACTGTTGTACAGTCTGGCCCGACCGTCGTTGCAACCGGAGGCAGGTGAATTGAGAGGCGCAGATTTAAGTGAAATGACGCGTTTTGCCGCCGACATCGAAGCTCTGGGCTACGATGTCGGCGTCAGCCTTTAGGCCTTGACGTCGAGGAGCGCCCCGACCATTTTTTCGTGGGTCTTCAGTAATTTGACGCCTGCGGAATTCTCCAGCTCGGCTTCCTTCAAACTGACGATAGGTTTAAACAATTCGGTCGGCGCGATATCTTGCGAGCCGCCGACTTCGTCTTTTTGGACAGGCAACGTAGCGATGGTTTGAGCGGCCGTGGCCGCTTTCTGCTGAGCGTTGCTGATCAGGTTGGTGGCACTATTCAGTACATTGCTAATCATGGCGTACCTCCTGCAAATCAAGTTTGCATCATACCGCTAGTCATAGCGGCCGCCTAGGCGGAAACTTGAATTTCCGGTGGTTTATCCAATGACGATCACAAAGTCAGCTACGGGACCTATCGAACAGTTTTTTGTAAACGTCCAGTAAAACCGGCAAGCCGTGCTGATTGAACAGCCGCCAAGCGTAACCGACCAGCCGAATCAACCCGCTCATCGCGCGTTCCACCGCGCGGTCGCCACCCAGTTGCTTGAATTTGGCTTCGACAATCCTACTCCATTGCGGCTTGGGCTCGCCTTGGCTATCGACAAACACTTGGTTGTACGCCCACATTTCCAACACCGAAACCAACCACATAAACCCAAAAGAGATGGCCATGCCGGCACCGGCAAATATCACCAGCCAGGCAAACATCGGATTGAGCTTAGTCAACCACCAGGACAAGATATCCACCAGCAGAAACACATAGGGCATGCCGATCGCGATCGACTTGTATTTCAGCGTACTGGTCTCGGAAAAGCTAAAGATTAGTCCGACCAACATAAAGATAAAGCTAATGCCGAACAAGTGGATATGCGACACCCTGGTCAGCGACGTGAACGTGGCGCCTTCGTCTTCCTTGGCCAATTCCTTTAAGACGTTGAAGTCGCTAAAGTCCGGCAGCGAAGCCTCTTTGTTGTGGCACATCACACAGCGGCTCTCGATGATTTTATCGATACCGTCATCGACAAAATCATCCTTGTCGGCACCGTCCCGCACCCATTGGATGATGGCAAACCGCTCTTTCTCCGAGGCATTGTCCTTCATCGAGCCGTTCAATTTCGTCTCCAGCATCGTGCCGGACCGATTCCCGTAGTAACTATAAACGATGTCGTCTATCGACAAGCCGAACTTGCCGTCGGCCAAACCGTGCGTAAACAGAATCTGGATCAGCGCGACCAGATAACCCACCGCGACCGTTGTCAAATAACCGGTAAACAACACCTTAACGGGGATATCCAACTGCCTTAACGTAGAAAATTCGCGGGCCATGCGGTCCTCCGGGAGAAGTGAAGCTTTATTATAACTGTGTTAAAACTCGAGATTTTGAAATAGACTGTTAACGATTGACAAAAAAAAGGCCCTTGCGAACAAGAGCCTGTTTCGATTCTTCCGAAACTGAATTATTTCGGCTGAACGTTGGCGGCAGTCAGGCCTTTGGGACCGGATTCAATTTCAAATTCCACCGATTGCCCAGGGGACAGAGTCTTAAACCCTTCGCCCAAGATCACCGAATGGTGGACGAAAACATCTTCCTTACCTTCGGAAGGCTCGATAAACCCAAACCCTTTGGTGTTGTTGAACCACTTTACAGTGCCTGTTGCCATACAAAAACTCCTACGAATTAAAACCAAAATTTACCCGAACAAACCGCCGCGCTCACGGATTTCACCCGTCGAGCCACGTCATTTCGGCGAATCGAGTCTCGGCATTGTACTGTGATTTATTCGGCATGACCACTGAGCACGACCACACCGCCATCACCGGCCGGCCATTCAAAATATTAGCGATTTTTAATATATAGCCGCTTGAAATCGCTCGTCCACCGCCCCATCTCAGCGGCAACATCATTACAATCGAGGTACCTACCATGCGTATGGACAAACTCACCAGCAAATTCCAGCAAGCGCTCGGGGACGCTCAAAGCTTGGCTTTGGGCAAGGATCATCAGTTCATCGAACCGCTGCACGTCATGCTGGCCTTGCTGGACCAGGAAGGCGGCAGCATTAAACCTTTGCTGCAACAGATTGGCGTGCAGATCAATACGTTTCGCGGCGATCTGTTGAAGGAAATCGACCGGCTCGCCAGCGTTTCCGGCGCGGGCGGCGACGTGCAAATTTCCAACGAACTGTCGCGGACGCTCAACCTGACCGACAAATTGGCGCAAAAACGTAAAGACGCCTACATCTCCAGCGAATTGTTCTTGTTGGCGGCGCTGGAAGGCGGCGGCGCGCTACAAAACTTGCTGAAACGCGCCGGCGTAACCGCGCCGGCCGTCGAAAAAGCCGTCGAAAATCTGCGCGGCGGCCAAGCCGTTAACGACGCCAATGCCGAAGATCAACGCCAGGCTCTGAAAAAATACACGATCAATCTGACCGAACGCGCCGAGCAAGGCAAACTCGATCCAGTGATCGGCCGCGACGACGAAATCCGCCGCACCATCCAGGTTCTACAACGCCGTACCAAAAACAACCCGGTGCTGATCGGCGAACCCGGCGTCGGTAAGACGGCCATCGTCGAAGGCCTAGCCCAGCGCATCGTCAACGGCGAAGTGCCGGAAGGCATCAAAGGTAAGCAATTGCTGTCGTTGGACATGGCCGCGCTGATCGCCGGCGCCAAGTTTCGGGGCGAATTCGAGGAACGCCTGAAAGCGGTGCTCAACGACATCGCCAAACTCGAAGGCCAGGTGATTCTGTTCATCGACGAACTGCACACCATGGTCGGCGCCGGCAAGGCCGAGGGCGCGATGGATGCCGGCAACATGCTCAAGCCGGCCCTGGCGCGCGGCGAACTGCATTGCGTCGGCGCTACCACGCTAGACGAATACCGCCAATACATCGAAAAAGACGCCGCGCTGGAACGCCGATTCCAAAAAGTCTTGGTCGACGAACCCAACGTCGAAGACACCATCGCCATCTTGCGCGGTTTGAAGGAACGCTACGAAATCCACCACAGCGTCGACATCACCGACCCGGCCATCGTCGCGGCGGCGATGCTGTCGCACCGCTACATTTCCGACCGGCAACTGCCGGACAAGGCCATCGACTTGATAGACGAAGCCGCCAGCCGGATTCGGATGGAAATGGATTCCAAACCGGAAGCGATGGATAAACTCGACCGGCGCCTGATCCAGCTCAAGATCGAACGCGAGGCCTTGAAAAACGAAACCGACGCCGCCTCGAAAAAGCGTCTGGAGACCTTGCAGGACGAGATCGGCGAACTGGAAAAGGAATATTCCGATTTGGATGAAATCTGGAAAGCCGAAAAAGCCGCGCTGCAAGGCACCGCCACGATCAAGGAAAGACTGGAACACGCCAGACTGGAGTTGGAAGCCGCCCGCCGCGCTCAAGATTACGCGAGGATGTCCGAACTGCAGTACGGCGACATTCCCAAACTGGAAAAGGAACTGGATCTGGCGTCGCAAGCCGAGATGCAGGAAACCACGCTGTTGCGCAGCAAGGTCACCGAAGAAGAAATCGCCGAGGTTGTCTCCAAATGGACCGGCATTCCGGTTTCGAAAATGATGGAAGGCGAGCGCGAAAAGCTATTGCGGATGGAAGACGAATTGGCCAAACGCGTGATCGGTCAGACCGAAGCCCTGAAAGCGGTCAGCAACGCGATCCGCCGCTCTCGGGCAGGATTGTCCGATCCGAACCGTCCCAACGGGTCCTTTTTGTTCTTGGGACCGACCGGCGTCGGCAAAACCGAACTGTGCAAGGCCCTAGCCGAGTTCATGTTCGACACCGAAGAAGCGATGGTCCGCATCGACATGTCCGAATTCATGGAGAAACACTCGGTGGCCCGCTTGATAGGCGCCCCGCCGGGCTACGTCGGCTACGAAGAAGGCGGCTATTTGACCGAGGCGGTGCGCCGCAAGCCTTATTCGGTGATCTTGCTCGACGAAATCGAGAAAGCCCATGCCGACGTGTTCAACGTGCTGCTGCAAGTGCTGGACGACGGCCGGTTGACCGACGGCCAGGGCCGCACGGTGGATTTTAAAAACACCGTGGTGGTGATGACCTCGAACCTGGGTTCGCAGGTCATCCAAGAGCTAGTGGGCGAGGAGAACTACAGCGACATGAAAGACGCGGTCATGGACATCGTCGGCCAGCATTTTCGGCCGGAGTTCATCAACCGAGTCGATGAAGCCGTGGTATTCCATCCGCTCGGCCAGGGCCAAATTCGCGCGATCTGCAAAATTCAGATCGACTTGCTACGGAGCCGTTTGGCCGAAAAGGATATCGACCTGAACGTCAGCGAAACCGCGCTGGATTTGCTCGGCGAAGCCGGCTTCGATCCGGTTTACGGCGCGCGGCCACTGAAACGCGCGATTCAACGCCAACTGGAAAACCGACTGGCCAACGAAATTTTGTCCGGCCACTACCTGCCCGGCGACACCGTCAAGGTCGATCGCGCCGCCGACGGGCTTACCTTCGGCAAATGACGGCAGGGGCCGGTCCGGAATTCTTTCCGGCAACCGGCCCGTCCCATCCGGGTTTTCGACGATCCGCCCGGCGTTCGGCTTGACTAAATCGATGGCTTGCTCTAGCTTCAATCTGGCTTGCATATCAACTATAACAATCAAGCCCCGCCATGAATCCAAGTATCACGCTTCGTACCGCGCCACCGACCTTCGCTCCCGTCCTCCCGCTCGATACCGGAGACTCGAAACGATGAGCTTACGCGTCGGTATCGTCGGACTCGGTCGCATCGGTGGCGGTGTGCTCCGCAACAATTTTCTGAACGACCCCGCGGGTCGCTTTGACATTCGCGTGATCTGCGACGTGATGCCGATCGACCACGTTGCCTACCTGATCGCCCACGACAGTACATACGGCCGGCCGCCGTTCGCGGTGGACCACGACGGTAGCGACTTGCTGTTGGGCGACCGGCGGATACGCTATCAACGCGTCGATCGGCGCCGTCGGCCGCCGGAGAACGACAGCTACGGCATGCTGCGGCCCTTTGAACTGGACGTGTTGTTCGACGCCACCGGTACCGCGGCTATCGGCGACTTCCGCGCCTTGCTCGATCAGCGCGTCGCCAAAAAAATTCTCTGTACCTGGAACGTCGCGGGTTGCGATCTCAGTCTGGTTTACGGAGTCAACCACGACGAATATGACCCGGCACGTCACCATGTCGTCTCGGCCAGCACCTGCACCGGCAACGCGATGGCGCCGATTTGCGACATTCTCGACCGCCACATCGGCATCGACTACGCCCGTATCGTCACGATCCACCCGGAGTTGTCGGATCAAAAAGTCCTGGACGGCTACCACCCTTCCTCCCAACTCGGCCGGGCTTGCGCGGTATCCATCGTTCCTACCACGACCAACGTGGCTAAATCGACCGAACTGGTGCTACCGCAGTTGGCCGGGAAGCTGGAAGCCCTGTCCTACAGAGTACCAACCGCCATCGTCTCGGTGATCGACATCGCGGCGGTCTTGGCTAGGGACTCCAGCCAGGAAGAAGTCGCCGACCTGCTTTACGACTATTCCGAGCATCGTCTGACCGGCATTCTTTCCTGCGAATACGGCGCCTGGGGGCACCAAAAAGCCAGCATCGACTACCTGGCCAGTCCCTACTCGGCAATCGTGCTGATGAAGCATTTAAGCCTCGGCAACCGTCGTCATCTGGGTCTCGCCTTGATGCACGACAATGAATTCGGCTACTGTTGCCGGGTTCTGGATGTACTGGGCGTGATGGCCGCGAACCCGTCCAGCTGAAGCCATCGCCTCCCTCCATCAAGGCCGCGCTGGGCCGGTCCGCTACCGCGCCGGCCGATATTTTTTGTCACAAACAGGTAATATATCGCTGCTAGATTAGCTAAGTCATTGCTACCTAGCCTTTTATGGAACCTATATGCCCAACTTGAACATCCTGGTTGTCGAAGATGAAGAAGCTATCAGGGAAATGCTGGCCATGGTGCTGGAACAAGCCGAATTTCAAGTCATATCCGCCGGCAGTGCCGAGCAAGCGATGCAAGCCCTGGCCGACAACCGGGTGGATTTGATCGTGCTGGACTGGATGCTACCCGGTATTAGCGGCGTCGAACTGGCCAAGCGTCTGAAAAACGAGCCCGGTTTCAAAGAACTCCCCATCATTCTGCTCACCGCTCGCAGCGAGGAAGAAGACAAAATCCGCGGCCTGGAAATCGGCGCCGACGATTACGTCACCAAACCCTTTTCCCCGAAAGAATTGGTCGCCCGAATCAAGGCAGTGATGCGGCGAAGCGGCAAGTTGTCCGAATCCGGCCAACTCAGCGTTGGCGACCTGACGCTGGACACCGAACAACATCGTTTGATGATCGGCGGCCGCAGTCTGGAAGTCAGCCCCACCGAATTCAGACTGATGCAATTTTTCATGACCAATCCCGACAAGGTCTATAGCCGCACGCATTTGCTGGATCAGGTATGGGGACGTAGCGTTTATATCGAAGAACGCACCGTCGATGTGCACATCCGCCGTTTACGCAAAATTCTGGCGACCTACGGCCGGGAAGAACTAATCCAAACCGTGCGCGGCTTCGGCTACCGGTTTTCGATGGCGGATTGACACTCGATGCAGCGCTGGCAACGCGAACTGAATATCGTCATCGGCTTATTGATCCCCACGCTGTTGATCAGCGTGTTCTTCGGCCATCTGACCGAACTGCTGCTGGCCGTCTCGTTATTACTACTGACCAAGCAAACCATCAGCATCAACCGCCTGGAGCGCTGGCTAAGCCAGGGTGGCGTTGGCGAACGCAGCCACTTCAAAGGGATTTGGGGCGACATTTACTACCATTTGTATAAAATTCGCCGCAGTCAGAAACGCCGCAAGAAAAAGCTCGGTAAGATGCTGGACCGGTTCCGCAAATCCACCGACGCACTGCCCGATGCCGTCGTCGTGTTAGGCAGCTACGGCGAAATCGAATGGAGCAACAAGATCGCTCACGATTTTCTGGGCTTGAAAAAGTCCGATACGGGCCACCGCATTCCGAATCTGGTCCGCCACCCGCTGTTTATCCAATACCTGAAAGACCAGGATTATCGGCAGAAAATCAGCATCCCTTCTCCGGTTAACGAAAACCTGATCCTGCAAATCGGCATCGTACCCTACGGTAACGGCTTGCGTCTGCTGATGGCGCAAGACATCACCCATTTGAAGGCCATCGAGCGGATGCGCACCGACTTCGTCGCCAATGTCTCGCACGAATTACGCACCCCGCTGACGGTACTGCGCGGTTACCTGGAAACCCTGCAGGAAATGGAAAACGGTCCGAGCGTCTATACCCGCTCGTTTCAGAACATGTCGGCGCAAACCGAGCGCATGCAAATGCTGATCGACGACCTGCTGCTGCTCGCTCGTTTGGAAAGCAAGGCCAAAAAATCCGAATGTGTCCAGATAGCCGATCTGCTGGGCCAAGTCTGCCACGAAAGCGACTTGCTGGAAAAAGACGAACGCCGAGTCACGCTGAGCCTCGCGAGTACCGCCAACCTGCGCGGCGATGCGCTGGAACTGCGCGGCGCATTCAGCAATCTGCTCGGCAATGCGCTGAAGTATTCGCCGCCGCGCTCGCCGGTGCAGGTGCGCTGGGACAATCTTCCGGACGGCAGCGTGTGTCTGGAAGTCGAGGATTTCGGTCAAGGCATTGCCAGCAACGAGATCCCCAGGATTACCGAGCGCTTTTATCGCGCCGACGTCAAACGCAATCAGAAAATCGCCGGAACCGGCCTGGGTTTAGCCATCGTCAAACACGTGCTGGTGCGTCACGATGCCAAATTGGAAATCGAAAGCCAGTTAGGCAAAGGCAGTCGGTTTCGTTGCGTGTTCCCCAAACAAAGGCTGTGTTAAATGTCGATCAACCCGAATTGATTGAAGAACGCGTAGCGGCCGGCTTCGCAACGGCGTAGCGCGTGAATCGCCGAGCGCTGCAGGCCTTCGGCATCCGAGGCATCGATAGGGCTCAACGCAATTCCGATACGGCAATTCAACAAGCCGACCGCCTCCACCCCCGCATAAGGTTTAGCCAAAAGCTCGGCCAAATGGCCGGCCAGTTTGGCGATACTATCGATCTTATCCAACTCAGACAGCAAAACGGCAAACTCCGCGCCGTCCAAGCGGGCAACGATGTCGGTTTCGCGAATGCCACCGACCAAACGTTGCGCCACTTCCTGCAACACACTATCGCCCTTCGCATAGCCCAGGCTTTCGTTAAGCTCCTTGAAACGATCGAAACTGACGATCATCAACGCCAACAGGGCGCCGCTACGCTGGGATTTTTTGACTTCCTGATCCAAGCGGGCGCACAACATGCGACGATTCCCTGCACCGGTCAACGGGTCGAAATTGGCCTGCTGCCATAATTGCTCTTCGGTCAGCTTTCGGTGAGTAATATCAAAAAACACCCCGATCCGCCGCAGTTCCAATCCGTTGCGATCGAATATCGTGTTAATCGTCAACAGCTCCACATAGAGTTCGCCATTTTTCCGCCGATTCCAGATTTCGCCCCGCCATTGCCCGGTCGCTTGAATGGCCGCCCACATTGCTTGAAAAAATGCCGCATCGTGGCGCCCAGAACCGAGCATCCTGGCATTTTTTCCGATGACTTCCTCCGCGGCATAACCGGTAATATCGGCGAACGCCGGATTTACCGAGACAATTAACCCGTCGAGGTCGGTAATCATCATCGCCTCGCTGCAACCTTGGTAGAACAACATCGCCAATTGCCTATCTTCCTCGGCTAATTTGGAATCAGTCACATCCTGAACGATTCCCGCCATCCGGGCGGGGCGTCCTGGCAAATAGCAGCCGGCGATCCGAATCCAACGTTTTTCACCATCAGCGCGGCGGATTTCGCATTCCACGTCGCAATTGGCGGCCGCCCCGATCGCTTGGCGAAAACGAGCGTCGACCGCTTCGCGATGGCCCGGCAGCAGGTGATCGAGCAACATCTGATAACTCCAAACCCTGCGCATTTGCGAATACCCGAATATCCGATCATGGGTTGGCGTACGCTGCACGTCCTTGCTCTCCAAATCCAAGTCCCAAGCTCCAGCGCCGATGGTGTCCAACGCAAATCCCATTCGGGCTTCGCTCTGCCGCAAAGCCCGCGTGTATTGTTCTTTGTCGAACAGCATTAACGCTAACGGGATCCCGACCGCTGCGAAAATCAGTAGATAAAACCAGATACTCAGCAAGCCTTCCTGGACGCCGTTGCCGACAAACGGCCCAACTCCGTGCTCGAGGCCCCATAAGGATTGCACTGCGGTCATCGTAATTAACAAGGTTACGCCGTGGCCGCCAAATCGGGCCGCCGCCCAAATTACAAACATAAAAGGCCAATAGGATTTGGCGAAATCGCCGAACAAATCCGGCCACCAAGCCAAAAACACTGTTTGACCGCATACCGCGCTAAGCGCGATAAATGCGAGGGCTTCAGGCAAGCGCCTTGGCGCGAACCAATCCAAGGGCCAATCCTTCCAGATCAGCACCAACGGCGTCAGCAATGCCATGCCGAACACGTCGGCCATCCACCAATGCAGCATACTGTCGAACGCACTATCCAGCGCCACATGACCGGCGAACAGCAATATCATCGGCCCGATTAACGCGCTGAATCCGGCACTAAACACGGCGGTGATACCCAGCCAGACGAAGTCGCGCGGATGTTTCAGCGCTGGCGAAAAGCCCGAATGGCCGGATAAAAACCAGGCACCCAACCAGGATTCCAGTGTATTGCCGACAGCAATGCCGGCGGAAATGGCCAAGGAGTCGTCGACCAACAGCCCCGCCAGCAACGCGCCGACAAAAACGGCCGGGACGAAGCGCCATCCCCCCAAAATAATTGCAACCAAGCCCAATCCGGACGGAAACCAGACCAAGGTGACGCCGCCGGCATCGGAAAAAAAAGCCAGCACCAGCTTGGCCAGCGCCGCATATAGCAGGGCAACCCCGATAACCTTCAAGAATACAGTGACGCCGGATTGTGATTTCATAACGTGACACGGAAAGACACTTGCCCAGAAGTGTACAACAAGCAACCTCATTCACCAGCCAGCCTCCGGCGATTTTTTGCGAGCCGAGTCAGGAAACAAAAACTGCCGCCTGACTTCACCATACCTCTATAATTGCCGGCATTTTTGACCCTGCCAAAGAGGTGGACATGATTTCGGAAACCGTTATCGAGCTATCGCGCGGCCAATTCGCGATGACGGCTACCCAGCATTTCTTGTTCATGCCGGTAAGCCTCGGACTGTCGTTGACGCTGGCCGTGCTGGAAACGCTATCCGCCCGCGACGCCCGTTATGCCGCTCTAGCCGCATTCTGGGGTAAGCTGTTCGGCATCGGCTTTACACTCACAGCGGCAACAACGTTGATCCTGCTCTGCCAATTCGGCAGCCACTGGTCGTATTTTGCCCACTATGCCGGCGACGCGATCGGTTTGGCGCTATTGACGGCCTGCGCCGGCTTTTTCGCCACCGCCCAGGCGATCGGCCGTATGCTGTTCGGCGGCCAATATTTGCCCGGCATGCGCCGAGCCCTGCTGGCGTGGACCGCATGCCTGGGTTGCCACGTCGCTCTGCTAGGATTCGTATTGGCAAACGCCTGGATGCAATACCCGCTAGGCAGCGACTTCAATCCGCAAACCTTCCGTCTGGAATTGACCGACCCCGCCAGCTTGTTTCGCAATCCGGTGCTGACTGCAAAATTCCTGCACGCGGCGCTGGCCGGCTACGCAACCGCCGCCGGGCTGATGCTGGCGGTTAGCGCGTCGTGGCTGCGGCACGGCCGCGATCACGCGGTCGCCGCAACGGCTTACCGCTTGAGCGGAGTGATGGGCTTGACTGCTGTGTTAGCAGCAATGGCAGTCGGCGATACCAGCATTTTCCAGCCCACTAGCCCACAGGCCGGCAAATTCGCCGCCATTCACGGCCTGTCGCCCGATGAATTGATCGCCGAGCATGACCAGCGCATTCGCAACGGCGTCAACGCCTACGAAATGCTCCAAGCGATCCGCGACGACAAACGCGAACCACAATTGCTCGCCGATTTCGCCGCGGCCAAGGCCGATCTGGGCCATGCCTTATTACTAAAACGTTGGAAAGACGGCGTTAGCGGCGCCAGCGAAGCGCAGATTCAACAAACCGCGCGAGCCAGCGTACCGCCGCCCGAGCCCATCCGTTGGGGCTACCGAATCATGGTCGGCTGCGGCGTATTGCTGACTCTGAATTTTCTGGCCGGCATCGCCTTCGCATTCGGCTGGCTAGGCTCCCCGGCGATACTAAAAGCCCACCTGTACGCCCTGCCGCTACCCTGGCTGGCCAGCGGGGCCGGTTGGTTTATTGCCGAATACGGCCGCCAACCCTGGTTAGTCGCCGACGCGCTGCCGATTTGGTTGGGCGTATCGCTCGGCAACCCGAACGATTTATGGACCGGCCTAGGCCTTTACGCGCTGGCTTACGGCAGCTTATTGAGCCTAGGGCTGATCCTGGCTAACCGAGCCGTCGCCGCCGGCCTCGGTGCAATCTCAGAGGAAATTCGTCATGGTGCTTGATTATTCGATTCTTCGGTTGGCGGCCTGGGCACTGCTCAGCCTGTTTGCGATCGGCGTCAGCCTGACCGTCGCCGCCGAACTCGGCGCCGCCAGCCTGTGGCCGGCGTTGAACGCCAATGAATCGCAACGTAGAGTCTTGACCGAGCAATCGGCCGCCGTTACCGCCGGCAATCTGGCTTGGTTGGCGGCGTTGGTCGCACTATTGTTTTTCGGCTGGCCCAGCGTTTACGCGGCAGTGTTTTCCAGCTTTCAAGCCTTATTGCCCTTTTTACTGATTCCGCTAGCGCTGAGACCCTTTGCGTTATATGTCCGCTCCAGCCTACCCACCGATTGGTTGGAAAAATGGGACCGGGGCCTGTTTCTCGGCGCACTATTGCCGACTTTTCTTCTCGGCGTGATGATAGGCAATTTGATCAAAGGACTTCCGTTTCATCTGCAAAGCGACATGCGGATCGCGCTGCTCGGCAATTTGGGCGGCTTGTTCAACCCTTTTTCGATGTTGGTCGGCGCGGTTGCGACGACGGCGGCAACCAGCTTAGGCGCACTCCAGTTGCAATTGAGCGGCGACACGGAAATTTCCGCACGCGCCAAGGCCCTCGCTCTGCCGTTGGGGCTGAGCTTTTTGAGCCTGTTCGCATTGACCGGACTGTGGATCACTCATCTGGAAGGCTACCATGTCACCACCGACATCGCACCGCTGGGGCCCTCCAACCCGCTCAGCAAATTCGTCAGACGCGGCGACGGCCTTTGGCTGGACAATTACGAACACGAACCCGCGCTGATTGCGATACCCGCGCTGGTGTTTATCGCCGGTATCGCTATGCTGATCTGCTCTAGTCGCGATAAAGCGTATTGGGGCTCGCTAGCCGCCGCGGTGGCGATGGCAATGCTGGTCCTGACGGCGGGCGTATCGCTGTTTCCGTTTTTGGCGCCATCCAATATGTCTTTGAACAGCTCGCTAACGGTTTGGGACGCGAGTGCCAGCGAAACCGCGTTGCACGCGCTGTTAATTTTCGGTGGGATACTATTTCCGCTGATGGCGATTTCCAGCCGCTGGCGTTAGCGGGAACCCGCTGAGTTTGTGTCGCTCGAACAAACCTGATAAAACCTTAGTTTCCTGACAACTATAACTACAAAATGGTAGGCGCAATATGAAGAAAATCCTGAACCACACTCTGATCGGCGTACTGGCATTCATTCCGATCATGGTCATCGTCCAAATCGTGCTGTTCGTCAAGGACCGACTGGCCGATTTATTTCAATTCGTTTACGGCTATTCGGACAACTATCTGGTGACCTTTCTGCTGTTTGCCGCCAGTTTTGCGACCATCACCTACGTCGGCCACCGGGTCAGCCTGGGCCGATTTTCGATTATCGCGATGTTCGAACATCTGATCGAGCGAATTCCGCTGCTCAGCACCATTTATCGGGTTACCAAAAAACTGGTCAACATGATTGCCGGGCACCAGCTTCGGGAGCCGCGCGAAGTGGTTTACGTCGAGTATCCGAAAGAAGGCATTTGGGTACCGGCCTACGTGACCAACAAGACCGACGACCGCTACGTGTTGTTCGTACCGACCTCGCCCAACCCAACCTCCGGCTTTGCGGTGATCGTCCATGAATCGAAAGTGATTAAATCGGAAATGAGCATCGAACAAGTCACCAGCTTCATCATCAGCGTCGGCGCCGATTTCGAAAAAGTTGCCGAAATCAAAAAGCTGCCGAGTTAAACCGCTTCGCGACCACGCTTGCCGAACCTAGGGTAGACATGACCGACGACGCCGAAGCCCTCGCGGCTCGCTTGGGCGCGGCCTTGAAGCAACGGGGCTGGCGCATCGCCGTCGCCGAATCCTGCACCGGCGGCGGGATTGCCCATGCCATTACCGAGGTCGCCGGCAGCTCGGAATGGTTCGATAGAGGTTTCGTGACCTACAGCAACGCCGCCAAAGTTGAGTTGCTGGGGGTCCCGCAAACCACGCTGGACAGCGTCGGCGCGGTCAGCCCGGAAACCGCGCTTGCGATGGTGGCCGGCGCGCTAAACCGTAGCCAAGCCGACTTGGCGGTGGCGGTCACCGGCATCGCCGGTCCCGGCGGCGGCACGCCGGACAAGCCGGTCGGCTTGGTGTATATCGCGTTGCAAAGCAGCGACCAACCGGCTTGTTGCCAACGTCAACAATTTCAGGGCAGCCGCCGCGATATCCGTCGGCAAACCGTAGCTTTCGCGCTGCAATGGGCTTTACAAACCGCCGCTCCGAGTTAGATATTCCCTCGCTTTCGCGCAATTTGTAGGAATTTGCTTACAATTCCCGAGACTTCAACTGCTTAACACGCCCGAATCGCCGATCCGCACACCATGACTATCGTTCCGGTATTACAAGCCTTTTTCGGAAACGCCAGCCTTGATCGCCGGCGCTGGTGGGGACCGGTCGCGATCGGCATCGCTTACTATCTAGGCGCGGTGCTGGGCGTCAAAGCCTCGGTCATGTCCGAGGGGATAGCGATTTTCTGGCCGCCGAACGCGTTCCTGCTGGCGGGATTTTTACTGAATCCACCGCGGATGTGGCCGGCCTATGCCCTGGCAGCAGTACCGGCCGAGATTGCCGCTGATCTGCCAACCTTCCAACCGCATCAAGCCTTGTTGTTCGTCGCGGTCAACATTCTGGAAACGCTGATCGCCGCCAGCCTGATTAAGCTCACCTGCCGCTGGCCGTTCAAACTGGACACCCTTCGCCAAGTCGCAATGTTTGGCCTGTTCGCTCTGATCGTGGCCAGCGGCGTCGCCGGCCTGCTCGGCGCCGTGGTTTACGTGACGACCTCGGCCGACACGGTCTCGTTTTGGAGCGAATGGCGTATCTGGTGGTTTGGCGACAGTCTGGGACTGTTGACGATCACCCCGGTGCTGCTCGGCTGGCTGCAGGTGCAATCGAATTTGTGGGACACGCCGCCCGCCGATAGGCCGGTCGAAGCCGCCTTGTTGTTGGCGGTCACGATACTGGTCGGCTTGTGGATTTTCTCGCTGCCGGACTATCTGACGACCCGTTATCCGGCCAGCCCCATCCTGATGTTGCCGCTGACGATCTGGGCCGCAGCCCGCTTCGGACTGCGCGGCGCCGCTTCCCTGAATCTGCTGATCGCTATGATCGCTATTGCCGGCACGGTTGCCGGTCGCGGCCATTTCGTGTCAATGAATCAAGCCGACAATGTGCTCCGCTTGCAAGAATATCTGGCGGCCTTGGCGTTTTCATCGTTGGCGCTCGCTGCGCTGCTACAAGAATTGCGGCAACAAAACGTCCGGCTGCGCGCACTAAGCCGGGCCGTCGAAACCGTCCATGCCGGCATCGTCATTACCGATCCGACCAGCCCGGACAACCCGATTATTTACGTCAACAAAGGCTTCGAAGCCATCACCGGCTACCGGCGCCGCGACGCCATCGGCAGAAACCCGCGCTTCCTACAAGACCCGGAAGCCGATACGCGCAAAATTCAAGCCTTGCGTAACGCGATAGAACAAGGCCAACGCATCCGCTGCACGCTGCGCAATCGCCGTAAGAACGGCTCCTTGTTTTTTAACCGGATGACGATAGACCCGGTTTTGGACGAAACGGGGCGGGTCAGTCATTACATCGGGGTTCAACACGACATCACCGACATCGTTGTCGGGGAGCAAGCCCTGCGAAACGCCCATCGGCAATTGGAACTGATCAACCTGGATCTGGAAAATCGGATCGAACAACGCACCCGCGAATTGAAATCGGCCAACGAGCAACTGGCCAAGCTGGCCGCCACCGATCCGCTGACCGGGGCCTACAACCGCCGCCACTTCATGACGCAAGCCAACGCCGAACTCAAACAGGCGAACCGGCACGGCCGAACCCTATCGTTAATCGCGCTGGACATCGATCATTTCAAGCAGATTAACGATCATCACGGACACGGCGTTGGCGATCGCATTTTGGTCATGTTGACCGAATCGGTGATGCCGATTTTACGGCCGCGCGACCTATTCGCCCGTTTCGGCGGCGAGGAATTTTGCGTGTTATTGCCGGAAACCGGCGCCAACGAAGCCAGCGCAATCGCCGAACGTCTGCGAGGCGCGGTCGCCGAACTGAGTTTCTCGCTCGGCGATGCCGCGCCGATTCGCTTTACGGTCAGTGCCGGCGTCGCCGAATGCCAGCCCAATGCCTTCGATATCGACACGTTGCTGGAATTGGCGGACCGCGCACTGTATGCCGCCAAGCAAGCCGGTCGCAATGCCGTCAGAATTCATTCATCCTTGCAAGCCCCTCCCCGCCCGGAACCCGAACCCGCCTGAAGCCCTAGCAGCCAAAAAGCTGCCACTCCGACGCGCCGGTTGGGCTAAAATGCGGCCTCTGTTACTCCAGCGGAAGTTTCGCATGTTGAAAAAAACCCTATTCACTGCCCTCGTCGGCCTACTGAGCGCATGCGCCACCAGTCCTACCGGTAGGAGCCAATTTATTTACATGCCCGACAACCAAGTCGATCAAATAGGATTGCAAGCCTTCGACAGCATGAAGAGCAAAAACCCGATCAGCCGCAACGCCGGTTACAATCAGTTTGCGCAATGCGTTGCACTCGATCTGACCAAGCAAACCGGCGGGCAATGGGAAGTCGTGGTCTTCGACGACGAAACCCTGAACGCGTTCGCGCTGCCCGGCAACAAGATCGGTGTTCACACCGGCCTGATCAAACTGGTCGATAATCAGGACCAACTGGCGGCGGTGATAGGCCACGAAATTGGGCATGTGTTATCGCGTCACAGCAACGAGCGCCTGTCGCAGGAAACCGCGGTCAATACCGGCTTATCAATGGTTCAAGCCGTCACCCAACCGCAAACGGCACTCGGCCAGACGGCCTTGGGACTATTGGGCGTCGGCGCCCAATACGGCGTGCTGTTGCCCTACAGCCGGGTTCACGAAACCGAGGCCGATACGATAGGCCTGGATTTGATGGCTAAAGCTGGTTTCGATCCGCACCAAAGCATCAATCTGTGGAAAAAAATGGATCAAGCCTCGCAAGGTGGCCAACCTATCGAATTCATGTCCACCCACCCGTCCCACGGTAGCCGCATCGACAATTTGAACCAACACATGAACCATGCCGTCCAGCTTCAGCAACAGGCGAGAAGCCAGGGCAAACAGCCGCATTGCGCCAAGTAATGAATCCGAATTTATCGCAATTACATCCCTATCCGTTCGAAAAGCTGGCGACGCTGAAACAAAACATCGTTCCGCCGGCCGACAAGGCTCACATTGCACTGTCGATTGGCGAACCGAAGCACGCCACGCCGCATTTCATTCAGGAAGCCTTGTTACGCCACTTGCACGGCCTGACGCTCTATCCGACCACCAAAGGCTTACCTGAATTACGCCAGACGGTCGCCGACTGGACCTGCCGCCGCTTCGCTATCCCACGGGGCGGCGTCGATGCCGAGACTCAGGTGCTACCGGTCAACGGCACCCGCGAGGCGTTGTTTTCGTTTGTGCAAGCGGTTATCGATCCGGCCGACCGCCCGGTAGTGATCATGCCCAACCCGTTTTATCAGATCTACGAAGGGGCGGCTTTGTTGGCCGGTGCCGAGCCGTATTATCTGAATACCGTAGAAGCCGACGGTTATTTGCCGGATTTCGACAGCGTGCCGGAAGCGATCTGGCGGCGCTGCCAATTGATCTTCATTTGCTCGCCCGGCAATCCGACCGGCACGGTGCTGTCGCCAGCCGATCATTTGAAATTAATGGCACTGGCCGAAAAATACGACTTCGTCATTGCTTCCGACGAGTGCTACACCGAACTCTACGACGACGAAGCCAACCCGCCGCAAGGCTTGTTGCAAAGCGCTTATCAGGCCGGCAACACCGATTTCAAGCGCTGCGCGATATTTCAAAGCCTGTCCAAGCGCTCCAACGCGCCGGGCTTGCGTTCCGGCTTCGTGGCCGGCGATGCAGAGGTGTTGAAACAGTATTTCAAATACCGCACCTACCACGGTTGCCCGATGCCGGTGCCGACCCAGCACGCCAGCATCGCTGCCTGGAACGACGAGGAACACGTCAAGCACAACCGCCAGTTGTACCGCGACAAATTCACCGCGTTTATCGAGATTTTGCAGGATGTTTGCGACGTCAACCGGCCGCCGGCCAGCTTTTACATCTGGCTGAAAACGCCGGGATCGGACGACCTCCAGGGACGGAGGAAGTTCGGCGAGTTGCCGGGAGCAACCGCCGATACGGAATTTGCACAAAAATTGTTCGCCGAGCAAAACGTCACCGTGTTGCCCGGCAGCTATTTATCCCGTGACAGCGGCGGCGTCAATCCCGGTGCCAACCACGTCAGAATTGCGTTGGTCGCGCCGATCGAAGAATGTGTCGACGCCGCGCAACGGATTAAAGAATTTTTAAAATAGGTTCAAGGTTCAAGGTTCACGGTGCAAAACACCCGGCCTTGAGCCTTGGACCCTGTACCTTGAACCTTGAACCTACGAGACCCCCATGTCAAATCTGGAAACCATCATCAACGACGCCTTTGAAAACCGCGCCGAAATCAGCCCGTCCACCGTTTCCGCCGAAATCCGCGATGCGGTTGCCACCGCTCTGAATCTGCTCGACAAGGGTGAAGCCCGCGTCGCCGAGAAAAAAGACGGCGATTGGGTGACCAATCAATGGCTGAAAAAAGCCGTGTTGCTGTCGTTTCGCATCAACGAAAACAAAGTCATCGAAAGCGGCGACGTGCGTTACTACGACAAAGTGCCGACCAAATTCGGTCAATACAGCGAAGAAGATTTCGCGAAAGCCGGCGTCCGCGTCGTGCCGAATGCGGTGGCCCGTTATGGTTCCTACATCGCTCCCGGCGCGATCCTGATGCCGTCTTACGTCAACATCGGCGCCTACGTCGATAGCGGCACCATGGTCGATACCTGGGTCACCGTCGGCTCCTGCGCGCAAATCGGTAAAAATGTGCACTTGTCCGGCGGCGTCGGTATCGGCGGCGTTTTGGAGCCCTTGCAAGCCAACCCCACCATCATCGGCGACAACTGCTTCATCGGTGCCCGCTCCGAAATCGTCGAAGGCGTCATCGTCGAAGACAACTGCGTGGTATCGATGGGCGTCTACATCGGCCAAAGCACCAAAATATTCAACCGCATGACCGGAGAAGTGACTTACGGCCGCATCCCTGCCGGCTCCGTGGTCGTCTCCGGCAACCTGCCTTCCAAAGACGGCAGCCACAGCTTGTATTGCGCGGTGATCATCAAACAAGTAGACGAGAAAACCCGTAGCAAAACCGGGATTAATGAGTTGTTACGGGATTGATCGTCCTCGGTACTAAACTTTCTCCCGTGCGCCTCACGCGTTAAGATACGAAGCGCACGGACATCGATTGGGACTCCAACTGGAATACAAAGTGGGACAGCCGAATCCCAGCCATATAGACCAAACAGCATTTTTTAATCCGAATGCCAAATACTTTAAGGAATAGTCATGCGGGTAGCGATCTTAGC
Organism: Methylomonas sp. LWB; assembly: GCF_001856095.1. Lineage (NCBI taxonomy): Bacteria > Pseudomonadati > Pseudomonadota > Gammaproteobacteria > Methylococcales > Methylococcaceae > Methylomonas > Methylomonas sp. LWB. Next base: position 54,634 of record NZ_MKMC01000014.1, on the reverse strand, counting down.
GAAAAACGATTTTCGTAGTCCGCGATTTTTGGCCGAAAGCCTGACCCGAATGCTAACTAAGCTGGGTGTGGAGTTTGACTACTTCCCGAATGCACTCGCGCAATTGGAAGCGATGTCTGAACGAAGCGCATCGACTCGGCATCGTTTCAAAGCAATTTGGGCGGATTTGCAAGGCATCACCCACACCTTACGTAGCTTTGACATTATCATCGTATCCGACACGATAGGAATCTTAGGCCGCCCACAAATCCTCCGCCCACTAAAACAACTCGACAAACCATTATTGTTCTACGAGGTTTTCGCTTACCAAGGCGCCCAATTTTGGCGGGACAAATTCGGGCCTACGGCACACCATATATTCGACGGATTGTTGACGGTTAGCGGCATTCACGACATCGAACCATTAACAGATCGCCCGATATTCGAAATCGGTCTGGACATCACGCCGCAAGCGACCTTCTTAGCACAGCGACCTTTGACGGCAATGATCGATTTTCCTCGAGAAGGTTACACTGCAGCGCGGCAGACCCAGCTGGAAGCACTACAAACCCTGAATATTCCGATTCTGGAATTGCGAGGTGAATACACTTTTAGCGAAATCGAAGCCATTTATGCCCAAGTCGGTGTCGCTTTCGTCGCATTTCCAGAGGCCTTTGGCTTACCGATCGTACAAATCCAATTTCAAGGTGGATATATCGCCAGCCCTGCTGCAAGTTGGGTTAAACGCCACGCCTTACTTTCGAACGGTCACGTCTATCTCGAGGACAGCGACCGGAAATCATTCACCAATAATTTTTTGATTTACGGTTCCAAAGACGAGTTGATCGAACAGCTAATCTCAATTAAAAACAATTACGACCCTTGGGCCGTCAGACAAACCATCCTAGAACAACAACCCCAATATATCCACGGCAATTTGAATGCTCTTTGCCGAGCCTTAAAATCCTGTATTTAGTATTCATTCAGCGTGATTTAAAAATAAAACTTGACAGGTTTTTCATAAAGAAGCCATTTCAAGACGGCATCGCCTGAAAGGCAAGAAATCCACTGTTTACGCGAGCATATCGCAAGTACATAGTTTAACCTTGCTTGCGCGATTGCCTAGCCATTCGTTACCGTAAGCTACATGAAAACTAACCTCGAAGGCTAAATTCGGCTTTTCAAACCGGCCTTATAATCACCGTCAATTCAACACCTGCCAGGGCTTCATCTTGACGGTCGACAACATTGCCCTGGATGCCACGGCCAAAAAAGTGCGGCAATTACTCGTCTTTCCTTTTCGCTTCCCAGCAATTAAGCGACTATTTCAGAAAACCCAATCGTTCCGCGTGAATTGTAAATGTCATCGCAAATTCCTCACCCTCGCTTAGGCTAAACGGTGCAGGTAAACCATCCGCGCCGAAACGACAACCGATAATCGGCTCGATGCAAACATACTCGGTACTTTTATCGCTCCACACGCCATACGCCAAACACAGCCCTTCCCGTAGCGGTGACAAACCACAGGTCATTGCCACGGTATAATCGGCGGTACGAATTGTTGCCGGCTCCGCCAACGATGCCGCGTGGTGAACTTGCAGTTGATCGTGCGGCATCTCCGCGATGTCGATGTGCTCGGCGCCGATGTCGATAACACTGCCCGGCGAGACCGAAAAATAGGGATGAAACCCCGGGCGGATCCAAGCAATATCGGATAACGCTCGAATACGACAGGAGACCGTTAAGACTTTTCCGCCCAATCCGGCGTGCTCCGTCCAATCGGTGATCACTTCGACGTTGCCCCAATCGGCTTCGGCCGTGCCAGCCAAAGTTTTCCGGTGCGGCAAGGTGTTATCACAAGGGGTCATTCGATATTCGCCATGTTTGATGGCAAACGGCGGCGGCAACGCTTCGAAATTCGGTATACATAAATAAACACCTCCACGTGACCCGCCATCCTGTTTATTCTGCAATGGGGCAATAACATCGGTGTCTTCCAACGGCCAATCGATTAATGTGCCTGTATCGTTAAAGTTCATAGTTAACAGCGCATCCTTTTCTAAGGTGTAATAAATTCAATCTTATAGCAATAATAAACAATGGCTCCGCCAACCCATTCGAAATGTCCGGCAAATTAAGAAATCCAAAGCCTTGCATTTTTTACGGGGTTATTTTTTATTCTCGGTGCCGCGCGAAAGAGTTAGGCAAGAGTTCCGAGATGTTCCGGTCAAGGAAAAGCGTAATTAATGCGACCAAAATGAGACACACTTTCTCAATGTCAATTTACCGGCCAGACTCATCCCGGCTCTGAAAGAATCACAATAGTAAAAACCGATTCAAACAGACCCCCATAAAATAAAACGGAATGTTACGCTCAATATCGACAGGATAAACACCAAAAACCGTGGCAACAGGTATTATTCGAGGCTGAATATTTTTCCGAATATTCCATTTACGGCATCTATGTTGAAGAGATTCTAAAACCGGCTAATATTCGCTTAATGACGACTCCGATTTATCAAGGCATCTGGAGTCAACAAGATTTCGAAAACCTCATTGCCGGAAATCTGCAACTCGACCCATCCGTGGTGTGTATGGCCGTGCAATCGAATTTATCGATAGCTCCGGAGGAGTATAGCGATCGACTTGACGACTTTATTCGACATCAACAATAAGCGGTATTCACTCGACGCTGTCGAAGACTTGCAAACGCCTGAACCCAACCGGGTTGGTCGAAAATTAGCCAACCCTAGCCAACATAGTCTCGAAATCCGCTACGCTCAACGGCTTGGCAAACCAATAGCCCTGGGCGAAATCGCAGCCGGCCGCGCTTAACAAGTCCCGCTGTTCTCGAGTTTCGACGCCCTCGGCTATCACTTGCATCCCCAAGCGGTGCGCCATCGTCACGATGGCTTCGCAGAGTACCAGATCGCTGGAGTCCGGCGCCAGATTACGGACAAACGATTGGTCGATTTTCAAGTAATCGATGTCGAACTTTTTTAAATACGACAACGACGAATAACCGGTACCGAAGTCGTCGATCGCTACTTGGATACCGGCATCGCGAAACGCCAATAGTTTGTTTGAAACCTGCTCGTCCGCATCCAGCAGCAAGCCTTCGGTGATCTCGACCACGATGCTGTGCCCGGATAAACCCAAGCCGACCAAATACCCCACCCAGTCTTCGTCACCCTTGAATTGCAGCGGCGACTTGTTCACGCTGATTTGAAAATCGGCGCCATACGCGGCTTGCCAGGCCGCGACCTGTTCGACCGCGCGCTCGAACACCCAGCCGCCTATCTCCCGGATCAAGCGGGTTTCCTCCGCCAGTGGAATGAATTCGGCCGGACTGATGAACCCGCGTTGCGGATGTTGCCAACGAATCAAGGCCTCGGCCTTGCGAATTCGCCCGGTCGCTAGCTCGACAATAGGCTGATAAACCAAATGGAATTGACCGCGGGCCAAGGCTTCGCGCAAATCGCTGGAAGTCCTGGAACGATGTTCGGCGGCGATTTGCAGGGCTGGCGTAAAATAGCGCCAGGCATTGCGCCCCTGGTTCTTGGCGGCGTACATGGCCTGATCGGCATATTTCAGCAGAGCGTCGATGCCGACGGCATCGTCCGGGAACAGGGCGATACCGATACTGGCGGACAGATAGCTGGCGGCCCCATCCAGCACGAAAGGCGCGGCCAATGTATCCAAAAACGTTTGCGCGGTTTGCTCGACGCTTACGTTGTCGGCAATGTCGGGCAAGATCAACGTGAATTCGTCGCCGCCCAACCGAGCCAATACGCTATTTTGACCGGCACAAGCCTGCAAACGCTCGCCGGCGGCCTTTAGCAGGGCGTCGCCATAGGCATGGCCAACCGTGTCGTTGACTTCCTTAAAATGATCCAGATCGATCAACAGCAACGCCAACCGGCCTCCGTTGTGGAGGGCCGCTTTGATCGCTTGTTCCAGACGGTCGTAAAAACGGTTGCGGTTCGGCAAGCCGGTCAGCGCATCGTAATTCGCTTGCCGCCAAATGATTTCATCACTACGTTTCTTGTCGCTGAGGTCGGAAAAGATGCCCAGATAGTGACCCAGCTTCCCATCTCCGCCGTTGATCGCGGTAATGCTTAGCCATTCGGGATAAACCCGGCCGTCGCGGGCTTTGTTCCAGATTTCGCCTTGCCAATAACCGTTGGCGGCCAAGCTTTGCCACATTTTTTGGTAAAACGCGGGACCGTGCCGTCCAGCCGATAGCAGCGACGGATTCTTGCCCTTGACTTGGTCGAGCGCGTATCCGGTAATGCGGGTAAATGCTCGGTTGACCGAAACGATGCGGTTGCCGGCATCGGTGATCATGATCCCTTCGGTACTGTACTCGAACACCTTACCGGCCAGATGCAGCTGTTCATTTGCTCTACGCTGCTCCAGCACGATGCCGACAATGAAAGCGCCGATTTCCAACAACTTGTGATGGAACGGGCTAGGCAGGCGATGTTCGAAGCTGGACAGCGCGAACGAACCGATCACCCGGCCGCCCTTGCCTCGTATCGGCATCGACCAACAGGCACCGATGTTGAAATTGCAGGCCAGTTGGCGAAGGTCCTGCCAACGCGGGTCGGTATGGGTATTTTCGACGAAAACCGGTTCTCGCCGAAATACCGCGTTCCCGCAAGAACCCGCACCAGGTCCAGGTCGCAAACCGTTCAGTTGGGCGACGCCCTCGACCGGAACACTGGGCGCCGCGAACACGTGCAAACGTTGGCCTTCGTCGTCCAATAACATCACCGAAGCGACCGCATTGGGCAACAACTGCTCTTCCAGCAAACAAATTTGCCGACACACTTCGACGGCATCGTAACCCAGGGCCACCAACCGCAGAATATCCTGCTGCAATTGCAAGATACGGGCTTGATCGCCGCAATCTAATGCCATGTATTCGACACCTTGATTTGTTGCCTGAAATTCGCTGCCGGGATGGGTTTGCATGCTACTGTCGAGAGACTCCTTAACCGGCCGGCCAAGCGCCACAGCCTTATACCGGGCATTTTCGCATGATTTGCAGCGTTTTTTCGATATACCTCCGAAGGGTGGCTCCAAAAACGGGCAAGCGCCGCCACCCGGAAAATGGTACTCTAGCGGCAATCTGTTCAAGGATTCTCGCCCGACGCACGGAGCGTCCCGCCAACAGCAAACATTCCTTTCCGATCAACTCAATTCGAATCTAGCCATGGCCGAAAACATCTCCAATAACGCACTCATCCTCGCCCTGCTGTCGCTGAACGGCGAAATTGCAATTCAAAAAGACTATCTGGACTCCGGCGAAATCCCGGAAGACGAAGTCGCCGACGAGGAAGAAGTCCTCGACGACCTCGAACAAGCCTTCATGGAATTCGTCGACGTCTACAAAGCTCGCGCCAAGGCCGACGAAACCCTGCCTAGCCTGGAAGAATTGCTGGCCGGAGACGCCTGACAGCCATGCTCGTGCTTTACGGAATCAAAAACTGCGATACCGTCAAGAAGGCGCGCGCCTGTCTGGACGGACGCGGCGTGAATTACCGCTTCCACGATTTCCGAGTTGACGGCTTGGATGAAGCCCTGCTGCGACGCTTTGTCGCCCACGCCGGCTGGAACACGGTGTTGAATCAGCGCAGCACCAGCTGGCGCTCGTTGAGCGACGCGCAAAAAGCCGATCTGGACGAAACCAAGGCCGTGGCGCTGATGCTGGAATTGCCGACGCTAATCAAGCGGCCGATACTCGACGACGGGCAACAATTGATCGTCGGCTTCGCCGCCGATCGTTATCCAAGCGCATCATGAGCGAAACCCTGACTTTGCTGCAGGCGTTGATTCGCCGAGCCTCGGTGACGCCCGCCGATGCCGGTTGCCAGGACGTCTTGGCCGAACGCCTGGCTCCGCTGGGCTTTAAGGACGAGCGTCTGAATTTCGGCGACACCCAAAATTTGTGGCTGCGTAAAGGCACCCAGGCACCGCTACTAGTGTTCCTCGGCCACACCGACGTGGTGCCGCCCGGCCCTCTGGAGAAGTGGGACAGTCCGCCGTTCGAGCCGACGCTACGCGACGGCAAACTCTACGGCCGCGGCAGCGCCGACATGAAGGGCAGCATCGCCGCCTTCGTCACCGCCGTCGCAGGTTTTATCGCCGAACACCCCGAGCATCGCGGCTCGATCGCGCTGTTGATGACCAGCGACGAAGAGGGGCCGGCCACCGACGGCGTGGTCAAGGTCGTCGAAGCTCTGCAAGGCCGCGGCGAAACCATGGACTGGTGCCTGGTCGGCGAACCGTCCAGCGCGGCCAAACTCGGCGACGTGATACGGGTCGGCCGGCGCGGTTCCTTGAATGCCAAACTGACAGTGTTCGGCATTCAGGGTCACGTTGCCTACCCGGAGCTGGCCGACAACCCAATTCATCGTTTCGCGCCGGCCTTGCAGGCGCTGACCGAGGAAATCTGGGACCACGGCAACGCCTTCTTCCCGCCGACCCGTTTACAAGTCTCTAATTTAAATTCCGGTACCGGCGCCGAAAACGTGATTCCTGGCGAACTGGTCGCCCAATTCAATTTGCGCTTCAGCACCGAGCTGGACGAAGCCACGATCAAGACCCGCACCGTCGAGATTCTGGACCGCTTCGGTTTACGCTATCAACTGGACTGGCGCTTATCGGGCCATCCGTTTCTGACCGCCCAAGGTGAATTGAAAGAAGCCACCCATGCGGCTATCGAACACATTTGCGGTTATGCGACCCGAGACGACACCGGCGGCGGCACTTCCGACGGCCGCTTCGTCGCGCCGACCGGCGCCCAAGTCATCGAATTGGGCCCGATCAACGCCAGCATTCACAAAATCAACGAACATATCGATCTGGCCGATCTGGAGCGCCTGAGTTCGCTCTACCGACAAATTCTGATCAATCTATTGGCCTGATCCAGTTCCGGCCGGCCGGCATTCGGCTGACCGGTCAAGCATTCAGCCACTATCCCCGAGGAGGACAGCATGCGTTGCCACGAAGTCGATTACCACATTGTCGGCCATGACATACAAATGGTCGAAATCGAACTGGACCCCAACGAAACCGTGATCGCCGAAGCCGGCGCGATGACCTACATGGAGCAGGACATCGACTTCGAAACCAAGATGGGCGACGGCTCCGGCGGCGTGATGGACAAGTTGTTCGGCCTGGGCAAGCGCATGCTGACCGGTGAATCGGTGTTCCTGACCCATTTCAGCAATCGCGGCGGTCAAAAGCGCAAGGTGGCCTTTTCCGCGCCATTTCCGGGTTCGGTGATCCCGCTGAATCTGGCCGAGCTTGGCGAGGAAGTCATCTGCCAGCGCACCGCCTTTCTGGCCGCCGCCTTCGGCACCCAGGTGGACATCGCCTTCAACAAACGCCTGGGCAGCGGCTTTTTCGGCGGCGAAGGCTTTATTCTGGAGCGCTTGCGCGGTGACGGCATGGCCTTCATTCATGCCGGCGGCACCATCGTCCGCAAGGATCTGCGCAACGAAACCCTGCGTTTGGATACCGGCTGCCTGGTGGCTTTCAGCGGCGACATCGATTACGGTATCGCGATGAGCGGCGGTTTGAAAAGCATGCTGTTCGGCGGCGAAGGCTTGTTTCTGGCGACGCTGTCCGGCACCGGCTCGGTGTGGGTGCAAAGCATGCCGTTCTCGCGTCTGGCCGAACGGGTACTCAGCCAGTCCCGACCGACTCAAGACAGCGAATAAGCCGAAACCCGGCTAGCGAAAACGCCGCAAAAACGCGTCCATTTCGCCGAAAAACCGCAAGCGATCTTCCTCGCGGGTCAGATAATGATCCGCGTCTTCCATTTCGACGTAGCGCACATCCTTAAAACCGGCACTGGCCAACGCGTCGGCCATGTCCCGCGAATGGCCGACATTGACGGTCCAGTCGCCGACCCCGTGCGCCAACAGCAGCGGCGTGTGCAAACGGGCGGCTTGCTCGACCGGAGAAGTATCCTTCAAACGCGCCCTATCGCTCCACCAATGGCCCAAGGTTTTTTCGGCCATTTCGGCGCGCAAGCGATGATCCTGCCAACGCATGTCGCCCCACTCGTCCAGCAAGCGTCGCAAATCGGTGACCGGTGCCAGACTGACCGCGCAACGGTACAGCTCCGGGGTTTTGATCGCCCCCATCAATGCGGCATAACCGCCGTAACTGGCGCCGACGATGCAGACTTTCGCCGGATCGACCAATTTTTGCTCGGTCAACCAGCGTACGCCGTCGGTAATGTCGTCCTGCATTTCCAGGCCCCAACGCCGAAATCCGGCAGTCTCGAAGTCGTTACCGTAACCGGCCGACCCCCGAAAATTCAACTGCAGCACAGTCCAGCCGCGATCGGCCAGAAATTGCGTCCACGGATTGAAGCCGTGACTGTCTCGCGACCACGGCCCGCCGTGCGGGAACACGACGGCCGGGCCGGCGGTGGCGCCGGCTTGGCGCGGCTTGGTTAAATAGCCTTCCAGCTCCAAACCGTCACGCGCCTTGAAATGCACGATTTCAGATGCCGCCAACGTTTGATTCGCGAGCAGTGGGTAGCTGTCGATCAGCCGCCCCATTTGATTGTTATGCATGTTTAACCAGTAATAGGCCGGCGCGTGCGATGGTCCCGACGACAATACGATGACTTGGTTGCCGGCGCTGCTGATCACCGCGTTATCCCGATCCGGCAAGGCTTGATCGATCTTGGCCTGTGCCAAGCGGGCATCCTCGTCCCAAAACACCGACTTCGCGGTGGCGGCCCGGTAATGCACGCCGAGCACCCGATTGCCGGCCGACGAATACATCAAACCGCCCGTCACGTCGTAGCGCGGGTCGGCGTATACCAGTTCCGGAGCGCTCTTGGGCGCGGACAAATGCATCCGAAAGATCGCCGACCTACCCTGGTGCGGGCCGCGTAAATACAGGATATCCGGGTCGGCGTCGAAGCCCAAGGGCTGCATGCCGTCTTCTTTCACCGCGTCATGCTCGAATAATGTTTGCCAATCGCCGCCCGCCGCGGAGCGATACACAATCCGCTCGGTACTGCCTCCGACCAAGCCCAGGCCGACCCGAACGTGGCCTTGCAAATCAGCCAGCCAACGCCTGACATAACCGGGGTTGCCGGCCACGGTTTCCCGCTCGCCACTGTAAACATCCAAACGATACACGTCAGGCGCGCCTTGCTGGCGTTCGTCCAGCATCAGCAAGATGTGACGCTCATCGCCGGGGATCAAGGCGTAGGCATCCTGAAATTGCGGAATATGCCGCCGACCGCCGAACACCGGATCTTGAAACCTGACCAGATCGCTCTTTAGCTCGCCGCCGTCGCGGTTAATCGCAAACAAGCGAGTCTGGGTGAATTTCAAATCGGACACCCGATCCGGATACCACATCCTGACCAGCAGCCGTTGATTGTTGACCCAGGTAAAGCCGCGTATATGGTATTTCTGGTTATCGGACGTAATCACCACCCGACTATCGCCGCCGCTACGATTTTGGGTAACCAGTGCACTATGGCCGTCGGTATTTTGAATAAAGGCCAGATAATCGCCGCTGGGCGACAGCGTCAAATCCTCGATCAGCGGCAAGGCCGCAAAGGCCTTAACCGGCAATTCGCCGGGTCTCGCGGCCGCCACCGGCAAAGGTTCGTTCGCCGGCCGGGAACCGCCGCAAGCCACCAACCCAACCAGCCACGGAATCAGCGCCACGCGGCGCGCGAATCGTCCTTTCACAGTCACTCCTACACGGTTAAACATCATCGGCCGCCAGCGCGGGCCGGCGCATTCTAACAAACCTGGCAGCCTAGTTAGGCCGTTATTTTTACCGCCGTTTAGATGCCGGCCCGGAGCGGGTTCGCAATTGTTCCAGTCCGACCTCGCCTGGCCAGAGCGGAAAACGCCAAGATTTCGCAACCTGGTCTAAGCTACTAACAATTTAACTAGGCTGCCGGCCATCCGGCAATTAACTGCCATGACTGATATCGATCCCGATTTTCCGCCACCCGAGCCGACGTCGCTACGTCTGATGTTATTACTTCTGCTGCTGGGCTTGACCGCCGGCCTAGCGCTGGCCTGGACCTTTTTACAACCCGCCTCGGCGCCGGAGCCGCCGACCCGCATCATTCAACCGATCTTGCCGCCACCCGCGCCCACCTCGACCTTGGATATCGCCACCGAAGCCGATAAATTACTGGCCGGCCGCGACATCGTTCCCACGCTGGCCGACCAAGCCGCGCAAGCCAGGCAAGCCCTGCTCGCCGGCGATTTCGCCGCCGCCGGCCGGGCATTGGAAGTCCAATTAACGCAAAGCCGCATCCAGGACTGGGGCTTTGCCCCTTTCGACCGCTTCGTCAAGCTGATGGTCGTACCCGGCAATACCGCGCTGCTGCAACGCCTGGACCAATGGTTGGCGCAAGACCAACCGCCGGCCCTAGCCTACTTGCTGCGCGCCCAATACCATTACGACACCGGCTGGCGCATCCGCGGCCACGACTACGCCGCCAAAGTCTCCATGCGGCACAGAGGCGGCTTCGAGGTCGAGAACTCGCTGGCCGCCACCGACATCGCTCAAGCCATCGCCCGCGACGACGCCAATCCCTATAGCCGCTATTTGCTGCTGGCCATACTGCAAGGCTACGGCAACTCGCTGGCGATGGACGGCGCCTTTCGTCTGGCGATCCGCCGCTTCCCGGACTACTACCCGCTCTACCGGGTGCAACTGAATACCTTGACGCCCAAATGGGGCGGCTCGGTGGCCGAGATGCTGGCGTTTACTCAGGAGCACGTCGATTCGGCCGCCGCCGTATCGCCATTGAAACTGCTGTATTTGAATCTCTACGAAGACCTGCTGGATATCGCCGGGGCGGAATGCTTCGCGCAGGCGCCGGAAAAGCGCTCCGATTGCGTCGATCAAGCCCTGCGCAACGTGGCGGAAGGACGAGACCTGCAAGCCGACATCCGCCAAGCACTGGCCTTGTATACCCCGCAAAACAGCCTGGCCATCGGCGCCGCGCTGGAACCCATTCTAACCGGCATCGCCCGCACCGAAGGCAACGAACGCCAAGCCAACAACCTGTTGCAACTGACCGCCGAAAGCATGGGCCACAACATCGAACTGGCCGCGACCGACACCAGTCGCAATCATTTCATGTTGGACCAACAGATCGGCGCGGTTTGGTACCGAGCTGGCCATTACGCCAACGCCGAAACCCTGTACCGACGGGCGCTGGCCGACCTGGACCGCACTGCGTTTCCAAACGCAACCCAGAAAAATGCGGCAACCGCCGCCATTTACGACCGCTTGGCCGGCATTTACAACGCCAATAAACAATACGAACAAGTCCTCGTCTATCAAAGCGCCGCCGAAAAGCTGGCGGGGATTTATCGCAAGGACTGGAGCCATTTGCAATGCACCGCGCTGGTCAAATTGAAGCGCTATCAAGAGGCGGTGCGCGCCTGCGGTGCGCAGATCGACCGCGGCAACGACTGGCAAGCCTTGTCCCGGCGCGGCGAAGCTTACGAGGCGCTGGGCCAGACCGACGCCGCGCTGGCCGATTATGCCGAAATCGCAAACTCCGAACATGACGGCCGCGCCTATGCCGCCATCCAGATCTCGGTGCTTTACGCCAAGCGCAACGATATGCCGAACATGCTGGCCACGTTAAACCGCTACGACTTCTTATACGACGCCGACCAAGTATCCAGACAGGACGTAGCGATCGCCTACAACAACCGCTGCTACGCCAAAATGCAATTGGGACAGAACGAAGCCGCACTGAAAGACTGCGACGCCTCGCTGGAGTACGGCAATCTGCCGGATGCCCGCGCCAAGCAACAAGACTTGCAAAAGCGCCTGTCGGCCGGCCGGGTTTAACCCAAGGTATACCAATCTTGCGGACATAAAAAAGCCCACGTAAAGTGGGCTTCGTCCGGTGTTGTTTTTTATGTTTTCTGGACGCCTACCGCCAATGCCGATAGGTTAATTGCTTGCGCTCTTATTATTATTGTACCGTTTACACGGTTGCGTTCTCCCCCCTCAAAAGACGCCGAGCTTTTGGCTCGTTTTGACCTAAGTCAAGGTTGGCGCATTCTAGTGAACTAAAACCGCTTTGTCCAGAAAAAGTGCGGCAATTTGTCGCATCTTTATTTCAAATCCTCCACAGCCCAAGTAATTCGGCCTTTCCGATCGCTAAGTCCCCGACGCCGACTGCTTTTGTTCGGCTGATGGCCGGCGATATCCGGCGCCGGGTGTACTTTTGCCCGGTGGGTATCTTGCGAAAGCCCCTGTCTGTTGGGCGGATTACCCGACTCGCGCGGCAACAACGTCTGCACTATAAACCTAGATTTATACTGCGCACCGCCATCCGCCTGGCGGCCGCCGCGATGGGCAGCGCCCGTCCGCGTCCCGCTCACGGCGGGGACAGTTACTGTTGCGAACCTCCGCTTAGACTGAATCTAAACCGGGACTCGTAGCCGACCAATTCTAAAAATCGATTGTATTCGGCGATCTTGGCAACCGGAATCTCGGCTTTTGGCATTTCCAAACGGGTATAGGCGGTCACGACTTCGCCATCCTGACGGACATGCCGATGCAACTCGCCCCAAGCCGACACGTAATCGATTTTTGGGCCTCCGCTGGCGACACGTCTTCCGGCCGGCACCCGAAAACTCAACTCGCTACGGTAATCAATCCCGTCAAAACGATAGGGATAGTGCCGATTCGAGGTTTTGGCGTCGTTTGCCAAATCGCGCAGCCACGAGTCGCTCTCCTGATAGGAAGTCAGCTGTCCGAGCGTAAACAAATTGGGGTATTCCGTCACCGAATTCAACGCGATCCCGGCTTCGGAAGTTTCGAGTCCTTGCACCGAAACGCTGGGCGCGACTTGGTCGCCCATTACCGCCCGAAAATCCTCCAATAGCCAACGCTCGGACTCGGCTTTGGATTTAGCCGCCAAGACCCGCCGCAATCCGGCGGCCCAATGCGACTCGTAGCGCCTGACCAAGGTTTCGACAACGCTGCCGGCTTCGGTCAACCGATTCTCGGCCTTTACGCTGGCCACCCACGTAAAAGGCTCGCTGGGCAGGTTGCGCGGTGCTGCGCCGTCTTGACCGACCGTCAGTGCCACCGCGCCATGCAGCGTATGCGGCAAGCGGCTGCCGGCAGTCTCGGGATCGGTCAAGTCGGTGCATTGCTCCTGGTCTTTACCGAAATTGACGCAAGCAATCATATGATTGAAATAGCTCGAAGACGGCAGTAACAATTTGTTCAGTGCTCTGCGCTTGGTTGAGGTCAACACCGGGTATGCGTCCAGACCAGCGCGGCGTGCCAGATCGACGAACAGCATGGCCTTATCCTTACAATCGCCGAAGCGACGCTCTAGCGTCGCCGAAGTGGGACGCGGGATCACGCCGCCGTGGCCGTGCTCCAGGCCAACGTAGCGTATATCCCGCGCCACGAACGCCGCAACGCGCTTGAATAATTGACGGGGATTGGCAACCCCGTTACTCAGCCGCCCGATCTCGGCGTCCAAGCGTTGGTCTTTTGCCAATGCTGAATCGGTCAACGTGCGGATCCGCGCGGAAATCGCCGGCCAATCGTCGGGCTCCGCCAGCGTCAAAACCGGCAACAGATCTTGCGGAGCGGGCATATGTTGATCGTAGGGCAGCGGCGCGACCGCGCCCAACGTCGCGCAATGCAAGGCGGCAGTCTCCTCGTGACAAGCCAGATTGCTGTCATCTGTCCTCCACGTCGGTTTGCGCGCGTCGCTGTCCCAGCTGACATCGACTTGGAAGCGTTCCACCGGGTAAAAATAGGCTGAAAATAGATTGCGCGACCAGGGCAACGGTACCTTTTTAGACGCGGTTACGATTTTATAGCGCAGCACGGCGATACTGCCTGGCTTCAGCGGAGTGAGCGGAATCGTCACGAACAGACTATCGTTGAAAATATTGGGTGAATTGTCGGTATTGATTTGCAAAAGATCCGGCTCGACGTCGGTGGAGACACCTTCCGGCTGCAACACGTAAGCGGCCTGAATTTCCGCGCGTTGCGATGCCGCATCGAACCAAAACCCCAAGTTGCCGTCGTTCTCGATGGCGCTGCTGGTTAGATACAACCACGTCTCGGTCACGGTTTCCTCGACTTGACCATTCTTCAACAGTTTGAATTGATGCTCCTCGCTCAAGGCCACACTACCATAGCCGGCGCTTTCCAAAGCGTGGACGCGATCCGGCGTTGGCGCCAACTCCCGATAGCTGGAATGACGCGCGGTTTTTAGGCAACGCAACAAGTTCGCGGAATAGCCGATTTGCCGCAATTTGCTTTCCGTTCCACCGGCCGCGCACGCTAGCGCCCAACCCAGCATCAACAACAGTCCCAGTGCTTTATTCATGATTCGTTGCCAGCCGTTGCCAAACGAAAACTTCGCACCAAGGCCCCTACGTCGGCCGCCGACTGTTTTTGGCCCTGGCCGATGACTTCGATCACCTGGTCGCGAGCAACGAGCGTTGCCACATAAAGCTCGTGGGCGCCAAACGTGAAAGGCGAGTTTTGACTATACCGAGCCAACGACATCGGTTGCAGTTCGCCAGCCCATATCAAGGTCCGGGTCTCCTCGATCTTGAAATCGCGCCAGTCCCCGGCAATCGACGCCTGACGCCGATCGACATAGTAATCCAGCGATTGCCGTTCGCTGGGTCGGACTCTGACCAAAACCCACTCGTCTTCCGCCGAAGTCAGCAGCTTCATATCGGTATCGGGGAAGCTCCCGGAATTTGCCCGTCGCCATTTTCCGCTCGGAATTGTCAAACGATAGTTTGACGCGACACCGGCGACAACTTGTTCGGCTCGCAGACGCTCCCCAGTGTAGAACGCTAGCTCGCCCCTGCCGAGGTACAATGCGAAAACCATGAACGGCAACCCCGCTAACAACACGGCGCGTTGCCGCCAACTGTAGCGATCCGGCTCCTCACGCCACGGTAACCCAGCACTGCGGCGCAACTGGTTCATCCTTTCTTGCAATATCAACCAGGGGACGGCACCGATAACGACCGTGATCGGTAACAAAAAACCTGGGGCCAGCCAGCCGAAGAGTTCTCCGGCGATCATCAACACCAACAAAGTCCCGGGCGCGGCTCCGAACCGGAAACGCTGATTTCCCGCGACGCGACTAACTCGCCGCGCCACCTGATAGAACACGTTCAAATTGTAAAGGGGCACCATCATCATCCAGGCGCAACGCGTCGGGTTTAGACGCGTTTCGCTGACTTCGGTCAAATCCTTGACGATGCGGTACATCAGGAAACAAGCGTAGAGTCCCAAACTAAAAAACAACAGCCAGAACACCCGCCCGACTGGCGTCGGCGGATAAAGCGAGGCCTCCGCGCGAGGTTTGCTCGAAGAAACAAGCATCGGCCGTCCGCCTGCAGGCGGCGAGTTGTCACTGTCCGATTCGGCAGCGTTCGGCCGCGCCTTAATTACATGTCGCTGATGTCCGAACCAAAATAAGCAGGCGGCAAGCAGCGCGAACCCTATACAAAGGCCAAGGTTGGCGAACAGCGTATCTTCCTTGCGTTGCGAATAATCCAGTAGCGGGGTCAATCCAAAACCCACGCAAAACATTAACGCCAACGTACCGCCTAGAAACACGCCGCCACCCTGGTAATTCTTGATCGCGGCCGATAGCGTCAAAAGCCCGGCCACACCGAGCGCGGCCGGTAAGGTGCCGTAGGTGCCGTAGGTGCCGTAGGCAACGGCAACCCAAAATGCCAATCCCAGGTAAACCGAACTGACACCGTATAGCATCCGCGCGGGCAATCTCCTGCGTTTTTCATTCATCCTTATAATCCATCGATATTGACTTGATGCTGTCCAAGCGGCGCATGCCCGAAGATTCCCGAGATTCGACTCGGCCGCCCTAGTCGAGTCTCGCGTCCGACTTTCCCGGCGTCATATCATATCAAGCCATGCTCGGCAAACGAATAGGGTAAGCCGTCTCCGACAATAAAATGATCCAGTACGCGTATGTCGAACAAGCCGAGGGCTTGTTTGAGCTTATCGGTGAGCAAGCGGTCGGCCTGACTGGGCTCGTTAATACCGGACGGATGATTGTGGGCGAAGATCACCGCCGCCGCCGCATGGTAGAGAGCTCGCTTGGCAACTTCGCGCGGGTAAACGCTGGCCCCGTCTATCGTGCCGCGAAACAATTCTTCCCACTGGATGACCCGATGCTGATTATCCAGAAACAGACAGGCGAACACCTCGAAATCGTAACCGCGCAATTGCGCGCTCAGATACGCGCGGGTGGCATCCGGGCTAGTCAGCGCGTCGCCGCGCTGCAACACTTCGGAAAAATGCCGACGCGCCATTTCCATGACCGCTTGCAACTGGGCGTATTTGGCATCGCCCAGGCCCTTGCTTTCGCAAAAGCGCTGGCGGTCGGCGGCCAGCAACCCCCGCAACGATCCGAAATCGCGCAACAGCTCGCGCGCCATATCCACTGCCGTCTTGCCGGCGATACCGGTACGCAGGAAAATCGCCAGCAATTCGGCATCGGACAAGGCCGCCGCGCCGCGCTGCAACAACTTCTCGCGGGGACGTTCGTCCGCCGACCAATCCTTGATGCTCATTGTCGCTCCCGGCCGGAAAAAACGGGTCAAGCATAGAAGAATCCGGGGGAGTTTGCCATAATTCCAACTCTTTACCGTTTTGGGGCAAGACGATTAACAAACGCATTTTACTGGGAGTTTGCGGCGGTATCGCGGCCTACAAGGCGGCGGAATTGGTTCGCCTGTTGCGCAAGCAGGGCTGCGACGTGCGCGTCGTCATGACCGCCGCCGCCCGCGAATTCGTCGCCCCGCTGACCTTCCAGGCGCTGAGCGGCCACGCCGTTCACCTTCAGTTATTGGACGCCGGTCAAGAACAGGCGATGGGCCACATTCATCTGGCACGCTGGGCCGACATCGTCGTCGTCGCCCCGGCCAGTGCCGATCTACTGGCAAAATTGGCGCACGGTCTGGCCGACGACTTGTTGTCCACGCTGCTGCTGGCCGCCGACTGTCCGGTCTATGTCGCACCGGCCATGAACCAAGCCATGTGGGCCAAGCCCGCCACCCAACGCAATCTCGCTACACTGGCGGCCGACGGCGCTCGCGTGTTGGGACCTGCCAGCGGCGAACAGGCTTGCGGCGAACTGGGACTGGGGCGGATGCTGGAGCCCGCCGAGCTTTGCGACTGCCTGTTGTCGGACGATCGGGACCGACCGCTACGAGGCGCGCGACTGGTGGTCAGCGCCGGCCCAACCCGCGAAGCGCTGGACCCGGTGCGCTTTATCAGCAATCGCAGTTCCGGCAAGATGGGATACGCATTGGCGGCGGCGGCGGCTCGGGCCGGTGCACAAGTCACGCTGGTCAGCGGCCCGGTCGCGTTGCCGACACCACCGGGCCTCGAACGCATCGACGTCGAAACCGCCGCCGACATGCACGCGGCGGTCATGACACGCATGAGCGAAGCCGATATCTACATCGGCGCGGCGGCGGTGGCCGATTACCGACCCAGCGAGATCGCCCCCGTCAAATTAAAAAAGGGGCGGGGCGCCTCGGTGATAGCATTAACCCAAAATCCGGACATCGTCGCCGATGTCGCCGCGTTAAAGCCCAAGCCGTTCGTGGTCGGCTTCGCCGCCGAAACCGACGACCTGGAAAATTACGCCCGAGGCAAATTGATCGCCAAAAATCTGGACATGATCGCCGCCAACTGGATTGGCCGTGAAGACGGCGGTTTCGACAGAGATCGCAATGCCCTGCAAGTCTATTGGCCTTGCGGGGCCGCGAGCTTGGCGATGACCGAAAAATCCGCCCTGGCCGAGCAACTCATCACTCTGATCGCGGAACATTTTCATGCGAAAAATTCAACTAAAAGTTCTTGATCCCCGTCTGGGCCACGACATTCCGCTGCCGGCATACGCCACCGACGGTTCGGCCGGCCTGGACCTGAGGGCCTGCCTGGACGCGCCGCTGACGCTGCAACCCGGCGCCAGCACGTTGATCCCGACCGGCCTGGCGATTCACATCGACGATCCGCATCTGGCCGCTGTATTGTTGCCGCGCTCCGGCCTAGGCCATAAACACGGCATTGTGCTCGGCAACCTGGTCGGCCTGATCGATTCGGATTATCAAGGCCAAATCTTCGTATCGTGCTGGAACCGGGGCAGCGAGACGTTTACCGTCGAAGTCGGCGAGCGCATCGCCCAAATGGTGTTCGTTCCGGTGGTCCAGGCCGAATTCGAATGCGTGGCCGAATTCGCCGACAGCCAACGCGGCGCCGGCGGCTTCGGCCACAGCGGCCGTCATTAAAATCCGGAGCCGCCGCGATGGGCCGAATATTTAGCATAGTGGCCGCGATAGCGGCTTTGATGGTGCTGGTCACCGGTGCCGCCGGCTACTGGCTGGCGGCGGCCAACGTCCGCGATACCGAGCAATCTAGCGTCACCGCGATTGCCGGCGTGATGTCGGTCGGCGTTGCCAGTCAGATCGACACCCTGCAAAAAGTGGTGGACGGTCTGGCGCAGTCGCCCGAAGTCGCCAATGCCCTGGCCGCCGGCGCAGGCCGCGCCGATTTGGACAAGCTGGCCGCCCGGCTGCAAGACGCGATACCTCAGGCCTTGCGGGTCCGCATTCTGCCGGCCACCGTCAGCGAGCCGGAACTGACGCAAACGCCGAACATGGGCTTCGCCGATCTGGAAATGGTGCGCGCCACGTTGACGGCCAAACAAAAGCCGATGGTGCAAGGCGAGGGCGAACACCGCCATCTGGCGATCACCAGCGCCGTCGTCGCCAACCAGCAGACGCTGGGGGCCATACTGGTCAGCCTGAAACCGGATCTGGTTCAGCAACTCCTGTCCAGAACCATTTTCAATGCGGGCCTGATCGAAATCAAACAGGACCAGAGCGTGATTGCCAGTGCCGGCAACCCGGCCGCCAAACTCGACGAACCGCAATCCCTGCCGTTGACCAACACCCGCTGGCAACTCGATCTCTGGATCGGTAGCGGCGACAGCGCCGGCAACACGGTATTGTTCGCCAGCATTGTCATGATTCCGGCCATGTTGGCCTGCCTGGGATTCTTTATCGGCTACCGCAAATTGCACGACTTTCTGCATCATGACCAAAGCGTGATTTTAAAAGCCGCCAAGGACATGATGGCCGGCAAGAAGGTCGGCAACTACCCGGTATTGCTCGAAGAAATGCAGCCGATCATCTCGGCTCTGGCGCAATTCAAGCGCATCTTGCAACAAGAACAGACCGCCGAGCCGACCGGCACCGGTTTCGCCGACGACCACGACTTTTTCGACGAATCCTTCGACATCGACTTCGTCGAGGAAGCGCCTCAGTCGGCGGCAAAACCGGTCGCCACCGCGCCGATTTCGCTGAATACGGCGCCGATCGCGTTGAATACCGCGCCGGTTTCGCTAGGCCAACCGGCCGACACCGAACCCGGCCTGGCCCCACACCCAGCGCCGGCCTCCAGCCCGGCGCCCAAGCCATCCGCGCCGCCGCCACGACCCGCGCGCAACGACTTCGCCGACAGTTTTCGCGGCTACGACATTCGCGGCATTGTCGGCCGCGGCCTGACCCAGGACGGCGTGCGCGACATCGGCGCCGCTTTCGCCAGTCTGGCGCTGGAACAACAAGTGCCCACCGTCGTCGTCGGCCGCGACGGCCGGCTGTCCAGTCCGGCGTTGGCCGAAGCCCTGGTGGCCGGCATCCGCTCGACCGGTTGCAACGTGCTGGACATCGGCCTGGTGCCAACGCCGCTACTGTATTTTGTCGCCCGCCATTGCGAGGGCCGCACCGGCATCATGATCACCGGCAGTCACAATCCGCCCGACTACA
This sequence comes from Methylomonas sp. LWB, assembly GCF_001856095.1. NCBI lineage: Bacteria > Pseudomonadati > Pseudomonadota > Gammaproteobacteria > Methylococcales > Methylococcaceae > Methylomonas > Methylomonas sp. LWB. The sequence continues at coordinate 34,760 of NZ_MKMC01000014.1, read as the reverse complement.
ACGGACTGAAACTGGTACTAAACGGCGAAACCCTGGCCGGCCCGGCGATTCAGCAGCTCAAGCAGCGCACGCTGGCCCGCGACTTTCGCCAGGGCGAACTCGGCAAGGTCGAGCTGAATACCTCGTTCAGCAACGAATATATCGGCACGATCGCCGACGACGTGCATCTGGTCCGTCCTATGAAGGTCGTTGTCGATTGCGGCAACGGTGCCGCCGGTTTGCTGGCCCCGATGCTGTTGAAAACCATGGGCTGCGATATTGTCGAATTGTTTTGCGATATCGACGGGCATTTTCCCAACCACCATCCCGATCCCAGCAAGCCGGAGAATTTGGCGGACCTGATCGGCGCGGTCAAGCATTACGGCGCCGATGTCGGCGTCGCGTTCGACGGGGACGCCGACCGCTTGGGCGTGGTCGATTCGTCGGGCAAAATCATCTGGCCGGATCGGCAATTGATGTTGTTCGCCCGTGACGTGCTGGCCGGCAAGCCTGGCTCTGAAGTGATTTTCGACGTCAAATGCTCCAAGCATTTGGAAGAGCAAATCAGGAAGCGCGGCGGCCGGCCGTTGATGTGGAAGAGTGGCCATTCGATGATGAAAGCCAAACTCCACGAGACCGGCGCGGCGCTGGCCGGCGAAATGAGCGGTCATATCTTTTTCAACGACCGCTGGTTCGGCTTCGACGACGGCCTGTACGCGGCGGCGCGCTTGATCGAGATTCTGTCGGCCGACATGCGTTCCAGCAGCGACGTGTTCTCCGATCTGCCCGACAGCATCAGCACGCCGGAGTTGCTGATTCCGCTCGCCGAGGGCGAAGCGGCTGCCGTGATGACCCAATTGGCCGGCAATGCCCGCTTCCCAAACGCTAAGGTCATCGACATCGACGGACTGCGCATCGAATTCGCCGACGGCTGGGGACTGATTCGCGCGTCCAACACCACGCCGGCGCTGACCGCCCGCTTCGAGGCGGACACCAAGGATGCGCTACGCTGGATTCAAGATCAGTTCAAACAGCTGTTGCTACAAATCAAACCCGACCTAGACCTACCTTTTTAATTAAGCTCATTCATGAAAGAAAACACCCCACACCAAATCGCTCACGTTCTGATCGAAGCCCTGCCCTATATCCAAAAATTCAAGGACAAGACCGTCGTCATCAAATACGGCGGCAACGCGATGGTCGACGACGCGTTGAAACATAGCTTCGCTCGCGACATCGTGATGATGAAATTGGTCGGCATCAATCCGGTCGTCGTCCACGGCGGCGGTCCGCAAATCGGCAATCTGTTGACCCGGCTCGGCAAGACCTCGGAATTCGTCGACGGCATGCGCGTCACCGACAGCGAAACGATGGATGTCGTCGAAATGGTGCTGGGCGGCTTGGTGAATAAGGAAATCGTCAATCTGATCAATATGCACGGCGGCAAGGCCGTCGGGCTGACCGGCAAGGACGGCAATTTCATCCACGCCCGCAAGATCGCCATGACCAAGGCCGGCGCCAATGTCGACGATGCGCCGGAAATCATCGATCTAGGCCATGTCGGCGAGGTTAGCAGCATAGACCCGGCTGTCGTGGACATGCTGGTGCATAGCGACTTCATCCCGGTGATCGCGCCGATCGGCGTCGGCGCGGACGGCCATTCCTACAACATCAATGCCGATCTGGTCGCCGGCAAGGTCGCGGAAGTGCTGAAAGCGGAAAAACTGATGTTGCTGACCAACACCGCCGGCATCCTGGACAAGCAAGGCAAGCTATTGACCGGCTTGAGAATGCCGGACATTGATGCACTGATCGCCGACGGCACCATCTCCGGCGGCATGATTCCGAAAACCCGCTGCGCGACCGACGCGCTAAAAGGCGGCGTCAACAGCGTGCACATCATCGACGGCCGGGTCGATCACGCGGTGTTGCTGGAGTTGTTTACCGACCAGGGGGTTGGCACCTTATTGCTGCGCCGCTAAGCCGGATTGCAGATACGGCGCGAAGCTTTGCCGCAAACTCTTGACTTTGGCGCTGTTGCAAAGCTCGTTGCCCAAACTGGACTGACGGCAACGAATATCCAGAAATATCTGTCTGACCTTGCCCTGCTCGAGCAAGGAAGCCGACAGGCTCAAATCGTCGTCTTGTTGCGGCGCGGCCCGCATGATCAATTTTTCGGTCTCCACATCGGGCCCGGTGCTGGAATTGGCCGCGACAAACTCGCCGGCCAGTTTCCAGGCTTTTTGGCATTGTTCGGCGTCCTGGCAAACAAACAATCCCAATTCGTTGCCGGCGTTGCTGGCGGCCAGCGAAGAATTGGCGGCCTTGGCGTCGGCATTGGCCTGGGTCAGAAACTGGAAACGCGCCATGTCGGCCCGAAAGGCTTTTTCGGTATTTTGGCGCTCGCTATGGTGATCGGCCAACTCCTGATTGGACTGGCCGATTTGCTGCTTGGTCGCGGCAATCTCGTCGAGCAGTTTGCCGGGCACTTTCTGGCCGTTGCGTTCGTGTTCGGCGGCTTGCTGTTCCTGCTTCAGCAACTGGCTCTGCAATCGCTCGATATTACCTTCAATGACCTTACGTTTGGCGTCGAAGCTAGCCAATTTGTTGCCTAGGGCCTTTTCCATGTCGTCCAGACTGCGAAACGTGCTGAGCAGCACCTTGTCGTTGGCGGCCTGCTTGGCGACGATTTTTTCCTGTTCCTTGCGCAACGCGTCCAGACGCTTTTGCTGGGCCAATTCCTCGGCGGTCTTGGCTTTTTCGACAGTCTCGACGATCCTGGCTTTCTCGGTCAGAGTTTCCCGCTTATGCTGGACTTGGTCCGGCGGCACTTGGTCGGAAAAATAGACATTGCCGTTTTCATCGACCCAACGATACATCTTCTTGGCCTGAACCGATGGGACGACCAGCAATAATGCCGCGAGCGCGACCAACGTGGTGGTTTTCAACGTGCCGCGCATCGCCGCCCGCCTCGTCAGCCCAAAATCGCGATCAATTGATGCAACGGCGGCAATACCATCATCTTAGCCAGTTGCAGCAACACTAGCGCGGCCAACGGCGAAAGGTCTATGCCGCCTAAATCGGGTATCACCCGCCGGCAGACGTTCAGCAAGGGCTCGGTCAAGCTGTAAAGTATCGACGACGCACCGCTATAGTTGCCGGGCGCGAACCAGCTCAGAATCGCCGCCGCGAAAATCGCGTACACGAAAATATCGAGGATGATTTTCAGCAGATCGGCGAACGACAGCAAGGCTAGCGCGACAAAACCGACCGACAAGTCCTTGACCGCCAAAATCGCAAAGTTCGCCAACATTTGCAACAGCAAGGCCAGCACGAGCGACGAACTGTCGATGCGGCCGAATGCCGGTATGAAGCGGCGCATCACCCGCAACGGCGGATGGGTGACTTTCACCAGAAACTGCGAGACCGGATTGTAAAAATCCGCCTGCGTCCACTGCAGCAAAAACCGCAACATCACCGCCAGGATGTACAGCGAAAACAGCGTGTCGATCAGGAATACCACCGGATCGGTCATGTAATTGCTTCCCATCAATCGGCTCCCAATTGTTTGGCCATTTCAACCGATCTATCCCGCGCCGCGTGCAAAGCCTTGGACACCAGCGCCTCGAAGCCTCCCTGCTGGAAGGTTTCGACGGCGCGCTGCGTGGTGCCGCCAGGCGAGGTCACCCTGGCCCGCAACTGGGCCGGCGAATCGGCCGATTCCAGAGCAATCTTCGCCGCGCCGAGCGCGGTTTGCTGAATCAGCAAGCGGGCGCTACGTTCGTCCAGGCCCATTTGCAACGCGGCGGCTTCCATCGCTTCCATCAACAGGAAGAAATAGGCTGGACCGCTGCCGGATACCGCGGTGACCGTGTCCAATTCGGCTTCGTCATCCACCCACAACGTCAGCCCAACCGCTCGCAGGATGTTCTCCGCCAAGTCTTTTTGTTCGTCGTTGACATTGGCGTTGGCGTGCAATGCGGTGGCGCCGGTCAAAACCAAGGCCGGCGTGTTGGGCATACAGCGCACGATCGCCGTGTCGCCGCCCAGCCATAACGCCAAGCTCCGCTGTCCGATACCGGCGGCGATCGAAACCATCAACCCATGCTTGTGTTTCAGTAGTGGCGCGATTTCCAGCGCCACCTCGCGCAATACTTGCGGCTTGATCGCCAACACGACGACCTCGGCTTCGTTAACGACGGTCGCGTTATCGCGGGCGGTATTCACGTGCAGTTGATCGGCGTGGGCGTTCAACAGCTCAGCCGAAGTGTCCGATACCCAGATCTGCCGGGGCGAATGGCCGCTGGCGATCAGGCCGCGGATCAAACTGGTCGCCATGTTGCCGCCGCCGATAAAACCGATTGTTTTCGTTTTCATAGATAGTTGACTGAATTAAACGTTTATTCGACTTCGTCGAACCCCAATTATTCTACATGACTATGATGGCGCGACGGAAAAACTCAAGTCCCTCGGCCGCAAACCGCAGATCAAAAGCACCGCCGCATACACTGCGATCGCCCCGCCGACCGCCGCGCCGAGTTGCAGGCCGCGCTGGCCGGCGCCCCAGCTGAACCAGACTTCCGGCTGGACAAAGTAAATCAAAAAGCCCGACATCGTCGCGGACGCGATCACAATCCTAGCCGCGAACGCCAACCAGCCCGGCCGCGGCCGATAGGTGCCGTTCCGCAATAAGGCGTTCAGTAACAGCCCGGCATTCAGATAGGCGGCGAGCGTGGCGGCCAGCGCCACCCCGGCGTGTGCTAAAAACGGCACCAACAACAGATTCAACACCCCGTTCGCGGCGACGGCACTCATCCCGAAGCGCACTGGCGATCGGGTATCCAGGCGAGCGGTAAAACCCGGAACCAGGATTTTGATCAACATCAAAGCCAGTAAACCCAGTGCGTAGGCGGCTAGGCTTCTGCCCGTCATATGCACGTCTTCGACACCGAACTCATGGTATTGAAACAATGTGGATAATAGCGGCTCGGCCAATTGGGTCAATCCCAGGGTGGCCGGCACGCCGATCAGCACCACCAGCTTTAACCCCCAATCCAGAGCCGCCGAAAATGCGGCACGGTCGGCGGCGATATGGTTTTTCGATAGATTCGGTAAAATCACCGTCGACAACGCGACGCCGAGAATGCCGAGCGGGAACTCTACCAGACGGTCGGAATAATACAGCCAGGACACGCTACCGGCCGCCAGAAAGGAGGCGATCAACGTACCAACCAGCATGTTGATCTGGGCCACCGAGACGCCGAAAATGGCCGGCAACATCAGCTTGACGACGCGCTGTACGCCCGGATCGCGGTAAGCCCAGCGCGGCCTCGGCATCAAACCAATTCGCCAAAGCGACGGAATTTGAAACAACAGCTGCATAATCCCCGCCGCGAATACGCCCCAAGCCAATGCGGTGATCGGCCGCTCCAGATGGGGAGCCAGCCAGACCGCCGCCGCGATCATCACCAGATTCAAGATGACCGGCGTCAGTGCCGGGACCGCGAATCGGCCCTCCGCGTTCAGGATTGCCCCGGCGAACGCTACCAGCGAGATGAAAAACAGATACGGCAATGTGATTCTGAGCATCTCCGCCGCCGGCACGAAATGAGCGTGATCGGCGACGAATCCCGGCGCCACCAAGAGTATCAGCAAGGGCGCGGCCATCGTGCCCAACAACGTCATTAAAAACAACAACCCCGCCAGCGTACCGAAGGTACGATCGATGAAGCCTCGCAACGCGGAACGTTCGCCTTGCCCGCTATATTCGGCAAGTACCGGTACGAAGGCATGGGCGAACGCACCCTCGGCAAACAAACGCCGCAATAAATTCGGAATCCGAAACGCCACGAAGAAGGCATCGGTATCGGCGTTGACGCCAAACAGGTTTGCGACCAACATGTCCCGGATAAAGCCCATGACTCGCGATATCATCGTCATGCTGCCGACTATCGCCGTCGACTTATATAATTGCTTGCTCACTGCGTATCCTGTCGCCGGTCCGGAGTCAATTAAAAGTTGACAATCATAGCATCCAAAAAGATAATGCGCGGTTCCTAACCAACCCAACGACTTGATACCCCTATGGCTAATTCACCACAAGCTAAAAAGAGAGCGCGTCAGGCAGAGGAAAGCCGTATTCGCAATGCCGGACAACGCAGCAATCTCCGCACGTTCATCAAAAAAGTTATCGCCGCCGTCAAGGCCGGTGACAAAGAACAAGCGCAAGCGGCCTTCAGATCGGCCGTGCCGGTGATCGATTCCGCGGTCAATAAAGGCTTGATCCATAAAAACAAAGCCGCCCGCAGCAAAAGCAGATTGAACGATAAACTGCGCGCGATGGCTTAATACGGCCCCGCCGACCGAACCCAAGGCCGAAGCCCGAAACGCTTCGGCCTTTTTTATGCGCGGGGGTTTCTTCACGAGCTGGGCGTGCGGAACTTATGCATTGGTATTCATTCAAAAGACCGCCGCCAAGCTTCCCCGACCGCCATCCTAAACCCGACGGCTTGCGGTCGGCGGGCAAACTGCTAATCTGATCCATCAATGTCGATTCATCCGAGGCAAACACGATGAACAATCCGACCCGACTACGCTGGGGAATCCTCGGCGCCGCACGCATCAACGAACGTCTGCTGCCGGCCATCGTCGAAGCCGACAACGCCGAATTGGTGGCGATCGCCAGCCGCCGCCCCGGCGCCGGCGCCGAAACGCTAGCCAAATACGCGCCAAAGCCGACCGGAGCACAGTGTTACGACAATCTCGATGCCCTACTTAAAGACGACGACGTGCAAGCGGTGTATTTGCCGATGGCGAATCAAGAACACGCCGAATGGGCTCTGCGGGCTATCGAACACCGCAAGCACGTATTATGCGAAAAACCGATGGCGCTGACGATTGCCGATATCGATGCCATCGAAATTGCCGCCCGCCGCTACAATGTCAAAGTCATGGAAGGCTTTATGTATCGTTTCCATCCGCAGCATCAGCGGGTTCTTGAATTGATAAACGCCGGTTTGATCGGCGAGATCCGCTCGGTCAGGGCCAGTTACTCGTTCATGATGAGACCGGCCCGCCTTTATCGGCTGGCCGACGACACCGCGCACGGTGGCGGCGCGATGTGGGATATCGGCTGCTACGCAATTCACAGCCTCCGGCTATTTTTCCGGCAAGCGCCACTGGCGGTCAGCGCCGTTTCCAAATACGTCGAAAGCGGCGCCGACAGTGTCACTAGCGGCATTGTCAATTTCGGCGACGGCCGCTACGGTCACTTCGATTTCAGCTTCGAGCGGGCTCGTCGTTGCGAATACGAAATCATCGGCACCCATGGCGGCATTAAATGCCACGTCGTCTGGCAGCTGCCGGGCGACGTGCCGGCGATTTCCTGGTGGACCGAAGACGGCCGTCAAGCCGAAGAGCGTTTACCTTACAGCAACCATTTCCGGCTGGAAATCGAACATTTTTCAGATTGCGTGCTAAATAACCGCGACCCGGCATTGTCGCTGGACGACGCCCGCGCCAATTGCCGCATCATCGTCGCCGCGCTGCAAGCCGCCGCCGAAGGTCGAACCGTTAAAATTTAGCCTACGGTTTACCGGCGCGTCATCATCCGGCTCATTTGCCTCCGACGACGCGGTAACCCTTGCAGGCCGACACGTCGAGACAAACGATTCCGTAAACGGACTTAGGGAATAGGCAATGCTGTCTGCCCTTGGAAAGGCCGGACTCGTTCGCCGTGAAAATCAGGGCCAGCTCAAACATTCGCCACCTGATCCAACCCACTTACCCGCGGTAGCGTAGAATGCCCCGCCAATTTGACTAGGAGACTAAGCGCCATGCCGATAAATTCGATTTCCGCGCAGCTGGACATGCAACGGATAGTCTCGCTGAACGAACACATCAAGGAAATCTTGCGGATTTCTTCCGCGTCTTATCTGGTTGCCATCAATTCAATGCTGATCTCGAAAGCCTCCGGCCAGCGTCTACTGGGTTTCGGTGTGGTCAGTTCGGAACTAAGACAGTTCAGTCGAAAGCTGGAAACCGCGATGATTCAGCTCAGCCAGTTAACTTATGCGATGTCCAAAAAAGCCGCCATCTTTAAAAAACTCAGCCGCGAGCGTCATCTGTTGATGACGACGTTAACCAAAAGTCCGCGCGGCGAACAGACGATGAAACTCCCGCTGCAAAACAAATCGGCGGCCTTGCTGTCGGTAACCGACGAGTTTGCGGAAGACATCGAAAAACTAAACCGCTATTCAAAGCGCACGTTACAACTGTGCAAGGCCGGCAACGCCTTGGCGAGGTCGGCCAAAATCGAAGCCGCGCACGGTGGTGATATGCGTCAAGTATTGAACGAAATCGCCGAACAAATCGAGAAAACGGTGCTCAACATCATTTCGCTATTGACGACCTTACGGGCTTCGCTGGAGCACTGAACTCATGAAAAAACTCGAATTTATCTACGAACACGGTCCCCACAAATGGGTCGCCATCGCCCGCGATCCAACCAAGGCCAGCTACTTGATCGATACCAACGAATACCTGATCCTCAACGGCGAGCAGGCGATACTCACCGATCCCGGCGGCATGGAGATTTTTCCCGACGTGTTTTCGGCGATCGATACCGAATTCAACCCTAACCAAATCATAGGCCTGTTTGCATCCCACCAAGACCCGGATATCATTTCCTCGCTAGCACTATGGCTGGAATTCAACCCCAAACTGAAATGCTATCTGAGCCGGCTGTGGACTAGCTTCGTCCCTCATTTCGGCGGCAATGCCGATACGTTTATCGCGCTACCCGACGACGGTACAACCTTTCTGTTAGGCAACCTCGAACTGGAAGCAATCCCTGCGCACTACCTGCATTCCTCGGGCAACTTTCAACTCTACGACCGCAAAGCGAGCATACTGTTCTCCGGCGATGTCGGGGCAGCCTTGTTGCCGAGCGCGAACGCAGGGCTGTTCGTTGAAGACTTCGATAGCCACATCCAATACGCCGAAGGCTTTCATAGGCGCTGGATGGGTTCTGAGTCGGCCAAGCTGGACTGGTGCGAACGCGTCAGCCGCCTCAAGATCGACATGCTTTGCCCGCAACACGGCGCCATTTATCGTGGCAACGATGTCGAACGCTTTATCAACTGGCTGGCCGAATTAAAAATCGGCACCGGTATCGCCAGTCAGCGGACTTAGCTTGACTACTCCAACGACGACACATGACCAGCCGCCTGGTCCGAGCCCGTCCACCTAACCACCAACATTGACCGCCACCCTGCTCGACGCCCATAGCCGCTATCGCTTTGCGAGGCGATGCGGACCGGCGCAAAGCAACGCGCAAGCGTCGGCGTCGCGATGCGATCGGCTATAATGGCTATTCCGTTGTGGTTTTCAAAAATGTATGAACACTCTTGTTTTGGTTGCCGGCGCCTTGCTATTGGTCGGTTTGAACGGTTTTTTCGTGGCCGTCGAATTCAGCTTGGTGAAATTACGGCAAACCCGTATCAAAGCCATCGAACAAACCCACGGCTGGCGCGGCCGAATTCTCGCCAAAGTTCATAGAAAACTCGACACCTATCTATCCGCCTGCCAACTCGGCATCACCCTCGCCTCGCTGGGCTTGGGTTGGATCGGAGAACCGGCCTTCGCCGACCTATTGAAACCGATGTTCGCCGAAATGGGCGTTACCTCCGCCGAAATTATCCACAATGTGTCGTTTGCGATTGCCTTCTGCACTATTTCGTTTCTGCACATTGTCGTCGGCGAACAAGCCCCCAAATCGCTGGCGATTCGCAACCCCGAAGGCATTGGGTTGTGGAGTGCCGGACCGCTCTACGCCTTTTACTGGATCATGTATCCGGCAATCTGGTTGCTGAACGCCAGTTCTAATCTGGTGCTGCATCTGGCCGGCTTGTGCAGCGAAGGCCATCACGACAGCCATTATTCGACCGACGAAATTAAATTGATTCTGCGCTCCAGCAGCGCCGGCGGCGGCTTCACCAAGGACGAGCGCAACGTACTGGCGAAATCGCTGGATTTCGGAAAGCTAGAAGTCTCGGATTTGATGCGCCCGATCCACGAAGTGAAAGCGCTATACCGTGGTCAACCCACCGAGGAAATCCTGCAGACCATTTGCGACAGCGGCTACAGCCGCTATCCCTATTTCGACAACAATCGGATCGACCTGCTCGGCTTGGTGCATTTGAAGGATTTGTTTTTGGCCCAACAGCAAGGTCAGCCGCTGGACGACTTGCAGGCCTATCTCAGACCAATCCAGCACATTTCCGCGCATCTACCGGCGTTGGAGTTGTTCCGGCGCTTTACCAAGGGCGCGCCGCACTTGGCGGTGGTGGGCCAGAAAGGCCAAAAACCGGAAGGCTACATTACGTTGGACAATCTGCTGTCGGCCTTGGTTGGCGAGATTCGCGACGAATTTGCCCGCTCGCAAAGCGACTGGACCCGCCTGGAAGACGGCGGTTTGCTAGGCAAGGGCAGCCTGCCGATCTTCTCGCTGGAGCGGATACTGGGCGTCGACGTCGAAAACGAAGAACTGGATTTGGACGACGTCGATTCGGTGGGCGGCATGATCCTGGCACAACTGCAGGACATTCCCGACGTCGGCGAACGCATCGCCTTTAACCGCTTCGACATCGTCGTTAAGGAGATGAACGGACCGCGCATCGAATGGGTGTTGGTCTATCCCAAGGACTAAAAAGCGGGCGCGCGACCTCAGCGGCACTCCGGCAGTAAGGAACTGCGCCAATCCTGGCCTTCTTTCTCGAACAAGCGGTTGGCGTCGTCGGGCCCCCAGGAACCGGCCGAATAGGTGGCAATGTAATCGCGCTCTATCGCCCAGGTTTGCAAGATCGGATCAACGATGCGCCAAGCGTATTCGACTTCGTCGAATCGCAAAAACAGCGAACGGTCGCCCTTCATCACGTCTAATAATAAATCTTCGTAAGCATCGACCCGCCGCTCGTCGGGATGACGAAAACTGGCGTCTAGGCTGGTAGTGCGGGTTCGCATTTCTAGTCCCGGTTCCTTGACGGTCATCTCGATGCGTATACATTCATCCGGCTGGATACCCATCAATACCCAATTCGGCGTCATGCAATGCACATGGGTATCGCGGAAGAATTGCAGCGGCGGATGACGAAAGCAAATCGCGATCGACGACTGCCCCTTGGCCATGCGCTTGCCGGTACGCAAATAAAACGGCACGCCGCGCCAACGCCAGTTATCGATCAACAACTTGATCGCCGCGTAGGTTTCGGTGCTGCTGTCCGCCGGAATATTGGCCTCTTCCAAATATCCCGGCACTTTCTGGCCGCCGATATTGCCCCTGGCATATTGACCTCGAAAGGTATGAGCATGCACCGCCGACTTGGGAATCGGCCGAATCGATTTCAACACCTTGACCTTTTCGTCTCGTAGCGACTCGGCGTCCATCGAAACCGGCGGCTCCATCGCCACCAGCGTCAGCAACTGCAATAAGTGGCTTTGCAACATGTCGCGCAACGCCCCAGCGCTATCGTAATATTCGCCGCGACTACCGATACCCAAATCCTCGGCATGCGTAATCTGAATGTGATCGATGTAATTGCGGTTCCACAAAGGTTCCAGCATCACGTTGGCGAAGCGGAACACCAATACGTTCTGCACCATGCCCTTACCGAGGTAATGATCGATTCGGTAGATTTGATCCTCGCTCAAATACCGACTCAAGCGCTTTTGCAAGGCCTGGGCGCTTTCCAAATCGTAGCCGAACGGTTTTTCGATGATCACCCGCCGCCAGCCGTCGTCTTCGCTCAACAGCCCCACCCGACTCAAGGCCTCAATGACGTTACCGAAGTCGCCGGGACTAATCGCCAAATAAAACGCAATATTTTTAGAAAATTGGGGCTGGCCTTGTAAGACCTCGGCCAGGGACTGATAGCAAGCAGGATCATCCATGTCGCCGCGATGGTAGTCCAGGCGCTCGGCGAATCTGGCAAACACCGAGTCATCCAAGTCGTCCGGCACCCGCTCGCGCAACATCGCCTTCACTTCGGCCAACCAGGTCGCCCTGTCCCAGCCCCGCCGACCGACCGCGACAATCCGACAACCATCCGGCAACTTGTTCTCCAGCTCCAGATGGTAAAAGCCCGGCATCAATTTCAACCGCGCCAGATTCCCGGTCGCTCCAAAGATTACATACGTGCAAGGTTCTGTCGTCATCGCCCACGCTCCTGGCCGCTTGATTTGGTCTGACGGTCAGTGTGCCCGATTTCGCCGAACGCGTCGAGTCGCGCGCCAAATCAAACGCCATGCGCCTCCTTTCGTTTCGCCAACTCGGTTGAGCACCGGCGGTACTCGACGCCGAGTCTTTTTTGCTCGGCCGACCATCGGCGATTCCTACCCGCTGTTCCCACCAACCGGAACAGCTCAAACGACCCGGCCTGAGTACAAATCTAGGTCAGCTATGCAACGGGCCGCAACGCCCTAGGACCAGCAAGAACGTAAAAACCTCAGGTCTTTTACAACTGCAGCAACCCCCCTCACGTTTTCTTCATTCGAACTAGGATAAAGAAACCTGTCGACTTTCGCGCAAACCTAGCCGACGATAACCAACCAATCGGTCAAATAGGTCATTTTCAGCGCCATCGAAAGCCGCAAGACATCGAACATCTCGCGCGACCGCCGAATTTTGAGCCGGCCGTTGATGCGTATTTGCCGCAAATCATCATCCTTAAAATACACCGTACCGGCGTGATAGCGGTTAATTTGCCGCATCACGTTTTCCAGGGTTTCGTTTTCGTAAACCAGATACCCGTCGATCCACGACGTGGACAGAGCGGAGTTCATCGTTTGCGGCTGGCCGATGGCGTTATCGTAAACCGTGACGGCTTCCCGGTCGCGCAATACTAGCGTCTCCTTCCAACGCCGGGGCTCTGACACCTCCACCCTGCCGGACAGCACGCTGATTCTGTCGCCGTCGGTTTGGCGATCGACGAAGAAATGCGTCCCCAACACGCGCGTCGTCGAACGGTCGGCCCGCACGATAAACGGCCGATTGGGGTCGGGTTTGACGTCAAAATAAGCTTCGCCTTGCAGCAGTTCAACCATACGTTGTTCGCCGGCTATCTCAACTGCTATGGCGCTACCCGTATTCAACATCACCGTCGAACCGTCGTCGAGTTTCACGGTTTTACGTTCGCCCAATGCCGAGCTGTAATCCGCTTTCAAGGCCACGCGCAGCGGTCTCGCCACCCCCACGGCCAACACCACCAACGCAGCAACCAACACAGGATACCGCCAAGCATCAATGTAACGTTTTTTTTTGGGACTCGGCGCGATACCGTGCTTTTTGGCATTGCCGATCAAGCAGTGTAAAAAATCCGGGTCCCCCCACAGCAAACAAATTTCGTAAAACGCGCTACGATGCGTTTCGGCCTGTTCCAACCATTCCAGAAACAATGTTTCGTCTTGCCCGCTGACGTTATCGGCGCGCAACCGAACGAACCAAGCGACGGCCTGTTCGTCTATGCCATCTTCAATTTCGGATTCCAAGGCACTGTACTCATCGGATAAAAAAACCGTAAGGTCCAACGGGATTTTACACCCCGCTCAACCTTACCCCAAACGGGTCTCAACGGACGTCAAAGCTTTAATTTAAATTACATTTTAACGAATCGGGCTTGCCGCCGCCGAGTTTTGTCCCGCTGCCGGTACCGGATTAAACAGCAAGGTGTGCTCCGGTCTGCCGACTGTCAGGGCCAGCGGCAAGCCCGCCAACCAATAAGGTTGTTGATCGCGGTAATACGGCGATAACGGATGCCCGGATTGGCCGCCGGGCATATGCAAAATCGCCTCCTGAAAATGGTTGGGCGACACGATCAAACGCTCGCTGGCACCGAAGTCAGGTCCGGTGACCCTGACGCAATAGCCGCCGCAACCGGCCAGAGGCTGGCGCGGCATATCCAACAAATCCGCCAATGCGGAAACGGCCTTGGAAAACGGATGGGCGTGACCGACTACGTTTTGCCGCCCCCAAGTCAGTTCCATCAGCGGCAGACCGGGAAAACGGCTCGCAACGGCGGCGGCACTGGCCTCCAGGCGCGCCAACAGAAACGCCTCCCAACTCCGCGCGCCGGGATCGGGCAACAAAACCGCCGGGCGGGCATTCAGCAGCGCTTGCAGCGGCGTGTCGACATAACTCCATGCGTAAACAAAACTCGGATCCGCCTGCTTACAGGCGCTCAAAAACGGCGTAAATACGGTGTCGATCAATTGCTTGCGAAACTCGATCAACACCGGCAAGCCCAAACTGCCGGTATCGGCCCGACCGTTCCAGCTCAACAAATAGTCTCTCAATCCTGATAAGGCCGGTCTTTGCGCCAGAACCTCGGGCGTCAACAATTGCAGCGCCAGCTGTTGGTAGTAGGCGTAAAACTCGGTGTCGGTATCTTGTTGCAGATTAAACAGCGTCCATTCGCTAGGCTGAGTCATCTGAGCCAAACGCTGATTAATTCGGTAGGCACGAAAACCCGGTGCAAATTGATGACCGACAGGAACCGGAAAATCCGCGGCAAAACGCCGTTCGTTAGCGCTCAGTAAATAGCCTTCCGGCGGGTCAATGACCCTGGGCATCTCCCCAGGTGCCAAGTAGCCGCGCCAGCCGGTTTGAGCATCCGCCCAGGAACGGCTGACCGCGCCATCACCGCCAAAGCGGCGCGGAATCTTACCGGTGACGGTCCAGGCGATATGGCCTACATCGTCGGCCAACAGCACATTCAACTGGGGACCGCCGCCGCGGTTGGCGATATCCAGAGCCTGACTCAGCGTTTCGCTCTGCTCCAACGCCATGATCTCCAGATTGACCGCATCCGCATCCAATGCTGCCCAATGAATCGCGACCGACCGACCCAACAAATCCTGCCGGGCCACCGGGCCCCAAATCGTTTCCCTAACCGTCACGATCTTAGACTCGCCGCCCTTGACGGAAATTGTCTCGCGGCGTTCGCCGAAAGTCCGCCACTCCGCGCCAACCCTGTATTGGTCGGCATCGTCCGGATTGATTTCCAGCCGGACCAGGTCCAGAAAATCACCGGCCAGATTCGTCATGCCCCAAGCCACGTGGCGATTACTGCCAACCACCAGAATTGGCGTACCCGGCAAGTTCAATCCGGCCGCCCGCACTTTGGGATAATCGAGCTCCACCCGGTACCAAATATTGGGCACGCTGATACCCAGATGCATATCGTTGGCGAGAATCGCCCGGCCGTCGACGGTCTTGGCGCCGGCCACCACCCAGGCGTTGGAACCGGCCAGGGTTTCGGCCGGCGCCGCCGCCAACGACCCGGTTGCTGCGTCGCGGCGGGCCAGCAGCGTTTGCAGCGCCGCAACCGGCACCGGCCTCGGAGGACGTAGCGACAGAGTATGACGCATTAGGCTATCGGTATAGCGATCGCTATCCGGCGTTAAAAATTCCACAACGTCGACGGGCAAGGTTTGCGCCATAACGCTGAGCATGCGTTCGCCGCTCTCTACCCTGGCCGTCAGATTCTCGAACATTCCCAATACAATCAATAGGCTGTGCTCCGGCTTCCAGGGCTCCGGCCGATAACTCAATACATCGAACTCGAACGGCAAAACCGGATTTTGCGTCAAGTAACTATTGACGCCGTCGGCGTAAGCTTCCAGATAGTCGCGATGCGCCTGGGGCAGCTTGGTCAATACTCGCCGAGCCAGATCCGAAAATCCGTAGGTTCTCGCCTGAATGTCGCTGGGCAATGCCATAGCGCCAAAGATTTCCGCCAATAGGCCGGCATTTTTACGACGCATCAAATCCATTTGAAACAAGCGATCGCGCGCGGTGAGATACCCTAACACTCGCGCCGCGTCGACGCGGCTATCGGCGCTGATGAGCGGTATGCCGTGGCGATCGGTGACTATGCTTGCCGGCGCGACAAGCCCCGGCAAGCGCCGCTCCCCATCCAAGTCCGGCAGCGAGCGCGCCAACCACCAATACCCCAGGCCGGCGGCGACGGTCGCCAGCGCGAATACCGCTGAACCGACGTATAGCCCCCATTTGGTAACTCGCCTCATCGAATTCCCCCGTCGCTCGACGCCAATGCCTCGATAGAGGCCCCCGTCTCCGCCCCAGCCGTTTGCCGGTAGGCCTGCGGATATTCGATTGCGGTAATTCGCCCTTCTTCGAGTTTGATGCAGCGGTCGGCCAGATGAAAATATTTATCGTCGTGAGTAATTGCCAATACCGTCTTGCCTCTGGCTTTCAGAGCTGGCAATAATTCAGCGTAAAACACTTGTTTGAATTCGGGATCCTGGTCGGCCGCCCATTCGTCGAACACATAAAACGGCCGGTCCTCCAAATACGCCGCCAACAAAGCCAAGCGTTTGCGCTGACCTTGGGACAAGTTCACCGACGAAAAGGCGCCATCGACGATTTCGACCTTGTGACTCAAGTGCAGGCGCGCCAGATAATCGTCGATCAAAGCTTGCCGGTTAGCGACATCCACACCGTACAACGCGTCGAATAAATAAAAATCGGCGAAGATCGCCGAAAAATTTTGCATGTAGACATCGCGGTTACCGGCGTGAATCACGCTATCGTTCCAAATGACCGCGCCTTGCTCCGGGTGATACAAACCCAGCAACAACATCGCCAGCGTGGTCTTACCGCTGCCGTTGCCTCCCACCAGAAACACCAGCTCGCCCGGACGGAAATCCAGATCGATAGGCCCTAGCCGAAATTGGCGGTTTTCCTTCTCGCGGTGGAAGGCGTGGGTCACGCCGCGCATCGCCAACCTGTCGAAGTGCGGTCCGTCCGGCTCCGCCAAATCAATTGTTAGCGTCCCCGCCAAGCTATCGTCCAACTGTAAAACCTTGTGTAACGCAACCTTGGCCCGACTGAACGCCGGCAAGCTGCTGGTCAAAATCGTCAATGGCGACATCATGAATAAAAACACCAAAATATAGCCACTGATCACCTCCGCGCCGACCGAGCGCCAGACCGGAAATCCGTACAAAATGACGCCTATCGTTAGGAAATACAGTAGTTGTGTCCATTGATTGATCGCCAAATAGGCTGCCGCCGCCCGCAAGCTGTCGCGCCGGTACGCTTCGGCGCTAGCTGCCAGCGATCGGGCGACAAAAGCCTCGCTACGATGCCGGTGTAACTTCAATTCGCGTACGCCCTCCGTTAGTGCGCAGAAACCTTGGCTCAAACGATCGTATTCTTCTCGGGCTCCGCGCACGTAGTGGGTCGGGATGTTCTTGCAAAGCTGAAACGTGGTAATCCCAAATAAAATCACCCCTGCCAAGACCGCGGCCAATTGCCAGGACAACCAACTTAGATAAGCCATGCAACCGGCGACGATCGCGAAGTTGATGCATAAAACCGGAAACAGCTCGCTGGCGCCGGCAATAGCCGTCACGTCCTCGGTCAAATGCCCGAGCAATTGCGCTTTACCGAGCCGCTGTAAGTCGGGATAGGGAGCGTGCAAGATCAGGCGACTGATGTGCAGGCGCAAGTCACGGATTGTCTTGGTACTGAAACGGTTCAGCCAGTAATGCGATACAAATCGGCTAGTCAAAACCGTCAACGCCAAACCGGCAAACCAGACCGGATCGGCAAAGTCGGTCAGGCCGCCGGCCAGCCGGGTATTGATGAACGCCAGCAGGGCGGCGTTACTCAAACCTGCGACAATGCCCGTCAACATCACGCCTGCCATCGTGACCCAAGACGAACGCCATAAAAACTTCAGCATACTGACCCCATAAATACCGGTTGAGAAAAAGCCAAGGTCGAAAGCTAGCAATTTCCGGCTACGGCTTATATTAGAAGACGCCTATAAAACAAATCCACCCCATCCCGGTGCCGACCGGAATGAGGCATATCCAAGGGGTCACAAAATTAATCTATGTTATATGCCTATTTTTTATTAAGCCATTTCGCGCATTGACGGTCCAACTCCGACGTCGGCGATGGCTAAGCCCTTGATATTGGCTAAACTGTCAGTTGGCGTAAAACCTGCTGCTTGAGGCGGTAGCATAATATCCGGAACCGCCCCACCCCCCAACAGTCAGCCCGGCCCACACTTGGTCGCCGGCACTGCTTGCAATCGCGCGCACCCGGATTTGTCAACGCCGCCAGAGCCGCCCCGGCAATCCAACGCCAGGCAGCCCAACCGATTAGCCAGAGGGAGTTAATATGAATCTCGAGTCCGTATATTTAAATCATCAAACGGAACTACAACAGCACTTGGCGCGCATAGTCGATTGCCCGGAAATCGCCGCAGATTTGGTACAGGAATGTTTCATCATTTTTTCCAGGGAATCGCAAAAACAAGTCATCGAGCATCCGCGCGGCTTTTTATTCCGCACCGCCCGCAATCTGGCTTACGACCACATCAAGCACCGCAAGGTCACCGAGAAACACGTCTACAGCACCGAACCCACGCTGGACATCGCCGAAGAAACCCCCTCGGAAGAACACTTGGCGCTGGTCAACGAAAAGCTGGCGATTTTTTCTAGCATCGTCGACGAACTGCCCGAACGGGCCAAAACAGCATTCGTGCTGAACCGGGTATACGGCATGACCTACGCGGAAATCGCGGTGGAGTTGAACATTTCCGACAGCGCGGTCGAAAAACTGTTAGCCCGAGCGCTGCTCCACTGCCGCAAACAGTTCAAAAATCGCCAAGCCGATTTAAGCAACGACTGAGGAAAATAGCCACCAAAGTCGTCTTCTCCACGGAATCACTCCGCCTCGATGGTCGAACAAACAGCAGCGCCAATTCGCCGCAGTTACCATCGACTGACGTAGAAGCAATAACCGTTGCCGGTAAAGAACCGAGCCGTTCTAATTAACAAAACTTTTCAGGCAATGGACTTTGCGAGACCTCCTAAAACCAACCGCCTTTTCAACAGAATCCGGAGGGCCCAATGAGCTGGGACGAAGAAGAAGACACCACCACCTACCAAGTCGTCGTCAATCACGAAGAACAATATTCTATCTGGCCTGACTACAAGGAAATCCCCAACGGCTGGCGCGCCGTCGGCCCCAAAGGCCCAAAGCAGGAATGTCTGGATTACATCAAGGAAGTTTGGACCGACATGCGGCCGCTAAGCCTGCGGCAACATATGCGGGAGGCGGGGTTGGAATAAAGAAAAAAGGGCATATGGAGGTGCCCTTTTTCTAAAAACGTCCACTTTTTTGCTTACCTTGTCCGCGCTCCCACCTCTAAAAAGGCAGTTTACTGAGTAACTTAACGGCAATAATTTGTCTGGACAATGGGGTCCACTTTAGCCCGTTTGTGGCTTACACACACCAACATCATCATTGATTGGATTCATGCACATGGAATACTGCAAAAACATTGTCTGGCATCATTCTCAAGTATCACGATCACACCGGGAAACCCTGAACGGACATCGGTCGGTCATTTTGTGGTTTACGGGTTTGTCTGGGGCGGGGAAATCAACCATAGCGCACGCAGTAGAGGCACAACTTCATCAACAAGGATGCCGTACGTTTGTATTGGATGGTGATAACATCCGCCATGGACTTTCAAAAGATTTAGGCTTCGAAGACTCTGATAGAAGAGAAAATATTCGCCGGATTGCGGAAGTCGCGAAGTTAATGCTTGAAGCAGGAAATATCACCCTAACGGCTTTCATTTCGCCTTTCAGATTAGAAAGAGAACTGGCTCGACGCACCGTGGCCGAAGGGGATTTTATAGAAATTTACTGCAACTGTGATTTGACGGTCTGTGAGCAACGAGATGTTAAAGGGCTCTATCGAAAGGCGAGACTCGGCGAAATAGCGCATTTCACCGGTATTTCATCCCCCTACGAGCCACCAGAAAACCCGGAGATAGTGATTGATACTGATCAGATGAATATTGAGGAATGTTTAGCCCATATTTTCAATCATTTGCAAAAAATGGGCATTCTGTCTCCCATCCCAGCCTTACTTAAAGCCTTAAAACGGTCATCAACAAAATGACCAAGGGTCAATTTGAACATACAGTTAGTGGCGATAGAGCCATCTCACCTTAGAAACTGATGGGTACTGTTTTTTAGGTTTTGTTATTTGGAAAACGGAAGGGGCAAATGCATGTGCGCTTAAACAAGAATGTTTGGATTACATCAAAGAAGTCTGGACAGATATGCGCCCACTAAGCTTACGAAAGCACACGCAGCAAGCCGGACTGAACTAATATTTTTTTAAGAAAATGTGGCACAAGGATGTGCCGCGACTTGAGATAACAGTTTATTGCAAGCGCATTCCGAGAATGGGCAGTGATCGCACCACGCCAGCCGTTAGCTAATTTTAGATCGATCAAGCTCCAACTTTCCGGCAAACCACACGCAGTTGGTAACGATAAAAATTGACTAGCTCCGGTCAATGTAGTTCCCACAAGTGAAATATCTAGCGCTAATCATAAGCCGATTACTTTCACAAAGATTTCTTTCTTAACCCATTGTCGATAAAAAAATGCCAGTCTTTGATCGGTTGGCAAGTCTCGCCAAAAACTTCGCTCAGATTCTGAAAAACATAAGTCGAGCACACCTTCGTAATCGATCGAATCTGTCCATTTTTCGATATCAACACCAATCTCATAATTGCTACTGACACCTAACAGCAAATAGCTGTCGGAATGGGACAAATTAAAATTTAGAGTATCAGTTCTATCGCGGGCCACAAAGGGCTTGCCTTGAGATTGTGTTGCAAACACGATTTTGTCTGGCGGTAAAGACAAGTAACTTGCCAGGGTCCGCCTAAGCTTACCGTGACTGACCACAAAACGTCTGCGATCTAGTTCTCTAACAAAGTGCTGAGCTCTAGCTCGTTCGATAAAATCCAGGATATTCCAGCAATTGCAATAACAATGTTCGCAACTATTTAATGACTCAAGACAGAGCTCACCGTTAAAGCGCAGCATTCTCTGGATGCAAAATAATCAAGCGATCCGACCACAAACTCGGCAACTCTTCAAAAACCTGATTTTGCTGTCCAGCCTCAAATCCCAGATCAATCATCAACTGCTGAAGCGTGCGCAAACCATCTGCTTGTTGCAGAACTTGGTACCAAACATCCGAGAGCGGGTAACATCGCGAGGTGTCATAATTCCAGGTCAAGAAATGACTAAATCCACGCTCGGTATAACTAATATACCGATCCACCCGATTTAAAACTGCTGCTTTCGGCAAAGTGACAATTAACTTTGCCAATTGCTCATTACCCCAGTCTTTTTTTGTGACCAAATAGTCGCCAACTACAAGATAGTTCAAGCCAGAAGTCAAATAACAGACCACGGCGTCATCAATACTATCGACAATCGGTTCAGCATTATTGTTAAATGAAGTATTCAGCAGGATCGGAATACCAGTTTTACGGCCGAAAGTTTCAATCAGCTCCCAATAACGCGGATTATCCTCCTTGTTAACCGTTTGCAAGCGGGCGCTGCCATCAACATGAGTGATCGCTGGCAATTGATCCCGCCACTCTGGCCTGACATTCAGGACAAAAGACATGAACGGAAAATCTTCCTGTTTACCTGGCACCTCAAAAAAATCGCGGACACGTTCAACTAGCACTGATGGCGCAAAAGGTCGATAACTTTCGCGCATTTTGATCATCGCATTGATGGTTTCTTTATGCGAACCAATACGAGGGTCAGCAATTATGCTACGGTTACCTAAGGCGCGCGGACCGAATTCCGAGCGCCCCTGCACCCAACCGATCACCGCGCCTTCGATAATCAAATTCGACACTTGTTCGGAGCGATCGCGCAATTTTCCGATTACTACGAAATCCTGCCATGGCGCCAAGGCATCCGCAACCTCGTCGTCGTGAATCGGCGTCCCCCAATAAGCATGGGTTACTTTTTTAAACGGCAAATCGGGCTGCAGTTGGTGAGCCACATAAGCCGCCGCGCCGTAAGCGCAACCGGAATCGCCGGCAAACGACGGCACGAACACTTCTTCGAACAAGCCTGAATTCAAAATTTTGCCGTTCATGCTGCTGTTTTGCCCAACGCCGCCGCTGATCGCCAAACGGGTATGGCCGGTCAATGCTTGATAATGGCGAAGCACGTGAAAGACGATAGACTCTAACGCCTCTTGTAACGCCGCAGCAAGATCCATATGCACTTGAGAAAAAGCTTCTCCGAGTTTTCGCGGCGTTAAGACCTCGTACAATTCCAAAATACGATCGGCATGAATACAATAATCGCCGTCCGCTAACAATTCGTAAAAACAGCTAAGTTTGTCTCGATAAACCGCTGGATCTCCATAAGGCGCCAAGCCCATAACTTTATATTCATCAAAATCTTTGTAACCTAAGAACGCTATTATTTTGAGATAGAAATGACCTAGTGAATCGGCAACTGATTTTGTTTTGAGCGTATTGAATTCTTTAATATTTGCATCTATGATCATCGAAGAAACATCATCACCTTCACCGTCGATAGACAATATCAAAGACTTTTCGAAACCGGATAAATAATATGAGCTTACCGTATGAGCCAAATGATGGTGTATAAAATAAAATTTTTCTTTATCAATTAATAAGCCGAACTCTTTTTCAAGGATAAACTGAAAGAAAGACCTACAGTCAGTAAATGAATATAAATCAGGAAATAACAAACCAGACTCTTTCAGCTTCCTATTCAAAAATTTTTCGCTTGCATAGATGGCAATGGCATCCAATTGTGAAAAATTTATATGAGCTAAGTTCAAACAACGCATTAAAGCTGATGAGCATATCTTATTGGAATGTTTTATACGGCTCAATCGTTCTTCTTCAGTTCCAAAAACCACATTTACATCTTGTAGAAGCAGAGCTGATGAATCATGCCCGAGTCCGCTACTAGGTGCATAAACAATATCGAATATCCTATCGACGCCGCCTGTAATTCCTAATATATACACACCAAACTCCAATATTACGTTATAAAACAATGATCTATACAACTGAAACGTGAAGATTATTCGCCAAAAAATAGAAGCCCAAATTCAGTAGCAATAACAACATCCCCTTCTACAACAATGCATCCATTCTCGTAAGAATCGATTATAGAGGTCTCTTTTAGCACTAATTTGCAAAAAGTCTGGTATGACATAGAAACGACACAATTACTCCAAACATCCGAGCTAACTCTTTTCAGTTCTTTATCGCTTATCTCAAATGCACAAACCCCACCTTTTGAGCCGGTAACAATAACCTTACACACACCATTTAGTTGTAAACAAAATGTATTTCTTGATACCTTATTAAAAATGTTAAGCCAAAACGAGTCGAAATCGATATTTTTATTGCCCTCGTTAAAGCAATCAGTTTCATACAGCTCAGATAAGGTTTTATATCCTAATAATTTATGTAGAGCATTAACCTGCTCAACAAGCCGTGTTGGCATAGCCGCGATTGGAATTTGCATTCCGTTACCAACTGAATCCTTTCTGATCTTGGTCGAAAACTTCATCTTCGCGTCACCCGGCCCAGAATCATGCGCAACCGAATATATAGACTCGAACAGTTCTTCATCCCAATATTCATTCAAGAAAGAAAACATTTCGCCTAAAGCTGACTTCGGATATTCAATTAACGACTCATAGGTAATTCTAAACACTCTTCCAGGATATTTTTTTTCTAATAAAAGAAGCTTCTGTGTTTTTTCAATCCAATTAACCGTTATAGCCTCAACGAAATTTGTAGGATATAGCTGAACATATAATGCCAATTCAGGCATAGACCCCAATCTATTTGCATTAATACATGAATAAACAACATCTAGACAGTTTCTATATAAACAGATATACTGCCCGTCAGGAAAGATCTTATTGATAAAATCCGTATAATCCAAATTGTCTGGCGACTTCTCGCACCATCGATATTTATTCTTGCCGGAAGTATATTTCCCCATCAATTCGCATAAAATACTTCTAGTCTCGCTCATAGCCAAAACATCAGTTTCGCCATTAATTTTTACTGTCGACAATTGCCCAATAGAATAATACGCAGCCTCATATAATCCTTTACACAGACCTCCAATATTTAAATGCCCTGGACTACATATACCAGGATGAGTATCTATAATATACCTCAACATCGTAGAGCCAGACCGAACACAAGAGAAAATAAAAATAGGCGCACCGCCTTCAATGTCACTCACATATAACTCACTATAGACTTGCTACGCGCAATAACTTGCAACAAAAACCGTTAAGGAACCTCTGATTAATTCAGTTTTTCAAAACACTCGAACGCACAAGTCATTGATTTAATTGGTTATAGAATTCTGGGTTGCGAATTAATCAGAGGTTCTTTAAGCTTAACTAAAACTAAAAAAACCACTATCGCCATTCATTACCCAACTAGATATAATAAAAAATATAAATCCATATTTTTGAAAACTATCTTGCCGAAACAAGCCGCCTTACCTGGCTATAATAACCTCCACTCAACTCACATATTAAACTAATATTTTTTTTTGACAGATTGTTTGCTTTTCCAACGCTTTTGTCACTTATGGCATCTGCCAAATCGGCATTATACGACACACCAAGAAATCCAAATAAACTAGCCAATATCTTGTGTTTATCCCTAACCAGCTCATCATAATCAATAACAAAAACATTATCAGCCCCTAAATTATCTATTATTGCCAATGCCTGATTAGCTTTTGAATTATATGAATAACACGCCATCCGAATCCTATCTAGTGACCACAACCCAAGCTTATTAAACTTACTTCGATCCATATCATCCATCATAAATTGCCCACAACCAAGAAATAATTCATCAAGACAAAACCTTTCTGAAAATCTTGTTAGCGAGTAAACAACTGAGCATGGATTTCTTATCATCCAAACCATTTTATTGTCTGACCAATACTTAAAATATTCATCGTAACGTTCATTTACGTACGTAGTCTGAAAACAATATCGAACATTCTTGTCTAAGCTCAGAAAACCAGATAACGCTAATGCACTATTCAATTCTTTATCAGGCCCTGACAAGTCAGAAACCCCATCTCCACGCATGATTATATCGCTAATCATTGTGGTTCCAGACCTCTGACAACCGCCTACTAAAATAGCGCCATTATATTGATTCAGCTCCTTAAGAAACTTAATATCCTTATTTCTGACTTGTTTTGAAAATGCCTTCCATGTCTTTATATTCATAAATCACCACAACCTATAATTAAATTTTTATAAAAACCGTATCAATGCTAATAACCAGACATCATGATTGCATTTGAAAGATGCAAATACTCATAAGTACTCATGCAAAATTAACTTGGCATTTTGAGTCTTTACCATAGTTTCGAGAATTTCCTGAAGGGCATTTTGGATACTCCAAAAATGATAGATGCAGCCCATGGTAGTCATTCGAATATTACTTTCCTCCATAGAATTTCAATGGGGTTAAATTCTGACGAATAGGATGGCAAGAACCACACCCAAACACGCCCCAACAACCAAGTCGCCAGTTCTTCTCGCTCCGCTTTTAGGTGAACGGGCGCATTGTCCATGATGAGGACCGTCAATTTATCAGCAGGGCTGAGACAGAATAAAAGCCGCCATCGCTTTTGCAACAACTGATCAGAGGTGACAGTCGTTTTGACCGGGTGAAAATAGCCTGCCCCTTGGCGACTCATCAATCCGATGACATTGACGCAGCCTGGCGTATTGGCAGACAGCACAAGCGTTTTTCCTTGGGGATGCCCCGCGCAGGGGATGCAGCCATCCGTGCTAAAACCACTTTCATCCATATAAAATAAATCAATCTCGCCTGACGCTTCCTTGACTTGCAAGGCATTCAATACCCTTTGCCCTTCCTCTAAGGCGGCCGGGCCTTGTTTTGCCTTGAGACCACGCCGACAACACTTCCAAACCCAATGGCGTTCCTTTAGGCAACGCTTAATGGTTGAAATGCACCGTCAAGCCCGTGCACTCATGAAATCGCGAGGCTACCAAGCGAGCGTAATATGGCGCTTGCTCCAAATCATTTTCAAGCGCACCATTTCCTCTTCCGTAATCCGGCGAGGCCGTCCTGGATGTCAGGATCGCGCTGTCCCATCAAGCCTTCTTGCTCCCGAGCCGTTATCCAGCCAGAAACGGTATCTCGATACACCGCAAAAATATCAGTCAGTTGGTTGACACGATAACCTTTCCAGCACAAGTAAACGGCATGTGCTCACTGCCGAAATCGGGATTCCGGAGCATAGCGACCGATGTCTAGCAATGTCTTTTGCTCATCTTTTAATAGCACCTTTATCAGCTTCATAACCCACTTCCACAATTGATACCAATGCCGCCATTTTGGCAGGCTATTTATGAATCAGTACGTATCTAAAACAAAGTTAGATTAGGAAGAAATTATCTAATGCCGTTACTTTCATAGCGACCATAATTCTCGATTGTTAAGACAAACCCTTAATCGATAAATTGTTTCACTAAAACTTAAGATAGGAAAACCAATACAATTAAGAAACACCCATCTCTGAAATACCTAAAATTGAGTTAATCAGCCTCAAACCCAACTTCTCATTATCTATATTTTCGAAACGTTTCTTCATTAACCTCATCTGAATATGATAAAATGTATTATTCATTACTGTCTGGACCAAATCATTCAAATTACCAACAGAAATATTTTTAATATTCCCGCAAACACCAATCCCATGACAAACCACTCTAGCAACATTCCCTCGCTGATCGAACCCTAACGGAAATGCGATCATTGGAACCCCAAATTTAATACATTCCCTAATTGAATTCGTCCCTCCATGAGTAATCATTATATCGGCCTTTTTAAGCAAACTAATTTGAGGCGCATAATTAACTAAGACAACGTTAGTTGGCACACTTTTAAACTCATTAACGCTCAACCCATTTCCTAAAGCAATAACCCATGAATAATGCTGATAACCTGCTGCCACTGCAAGTACTATTCCAAAAAACCTAATGCGTTTTTCTCGAGAAAGATATTCTAGTGAGCCTAGTGAACAATAGACCAATTTTTTTCCTTCAGGCAACATATTCCAAGGAAATCCTGGTTCATCCCGGCCTATATGTACTGAGGCTCCAATATAATATCGGCGACTATCTTCCGATCCAAAATCAAATTCCCTAGCGCATAGAACCATTTCAGGGAACGTTAATTTTGGAGCGAGCATATCAGTAGATGTATCAACCATTGATATTGGGTAGCCATAATGCTCACATAACTTATCTATTCCGTATTTAAACCCTAATCTCGATTTTATACATCGACCATAAAACATATCCTGAAAACCACGCTGAGCAAAATAAACCCCCCATGAAAAATAAATCTTAATCTTATTAAGAGCCGAGTTATTAGGGATAATTCCAGTGGTAATTGGTGGCGCACCTGACATAAATGACCCACATAATGTATCATGCAAATAAACAGTCTTCACGCCGGACTTATACGACAACAATCCCCATATAAATGAGTCATAATGAGTTGCGACCACCAGTATTAACTCAGGTTTTATTTGATCAATCAAATCGAAAAATTGACGATCCTCTGTTTCAATAAGAGCGCTGATAAATTTTTTTATATGGTTCACAATATTTCTATCTGACTTCAGTCTTTCCAGAAAATTCAGCGACTCATTCGAATCTAATTCGACTTCATCATTTATAAACCAATTTTCAAATAGTGGAATAAACTCAAATCCATTAAGCTTAACCAATTTCTCGCTTTTCTTTGTCCCGGTAAAATATACTTGATAACCAAATTCCTTCAGGTCTTTTGCCAAGCCCAAACAAGAATTTACGGACCCAGGAATTGGATGTACACAAAACAACACATTACCCATATTTAATAAATATAAACCACTAAAACAATACGTTAATATTCAACACGCACTGAACCCATAAAATTTCTTGGCATTCCTACTTGAATATCTGAGTGATCTTGGGATGCTGGATAATAAGTTTTATCGAGAAGGTTATTAACATTCAGCTGTGCGGTTAAGGTTGACTTTCCAACTTTCCAGCCATAGCTACTTAATAAATTAACTGTGGCATATCCGGGCAATATAGCTCTACTCGGATCATTATTTGTGAATCTGGCTCCTCTGGCAATCACTCCACCACCAAATTTCAAGCCCCGCAACATACCCCATTGGAGTTCGTAGGTGGTGAATAAACTACCACCATGTTTTGGTACCCCTTGAAATCGTCTTCCAATTTGATCTTCAGCGCCAATAGTTACTTGTGCATCAGGTGTATACGCATAAGAACTTATAATGTTCCAACCAGGTAATATTTCGCCTTTCAGATCAAGTTCCAATCCGGCACTTCTAGCCTCACCAACAGCAAGAGAAAATCCTGAATGATCGGGGTCTGAGATAGCAACATTTTGTTTTGTTAAATCAAACCACGCGAGTGTTGCGAGAAACTTTTTCTGAAAAAGCTCTGTTTTGATACCCAACTCCCACTGTTGAGCACCTGTGGGAGGCAAGAATTTTCCTCCGAATCCAGTTCCATTTACACCACTGAAATTTTCGGTGTAGCTACCATAAACACTAAACTCAGGAATTGGTTGCCAAACTATACCTCCTCTTGGAACCAAGCTATCTTGTCTCGGATCTTTTGTAGGCTGTCCATTCCAACTGCTACTAGATTCGGTACTGTCATATCTCATGCCGCCAAGTATTTGAATGTTATGAGGAAGCTTTATTTGATCTTGTAAATAGAGTCCAAACCAATCCTGAATGCCAGTATATTTGTTATATTCGGCCGGATTTCCGCGCGCATTCGTAAGCGTAGGATACTGAGGATTGTAAATATTAATGCTATCGAATATAAATCCTTGGGTTGTGTTAATCGAATATCGATAATGATCACCGCCTAACAATAACGTATGGCCAAGACCGAAAGTGTCGAATTTTCCTGTCAAATTTAGGCTATTAAAGTAAACCGGCTGTTGACAGGGGGCTTGGAATTGTACAAGTCCAAAACGGTTCATATTGCCGTTAGAATCAGGATAGCCGTCTGTATCAGATGCAACACCATCTGATCCAAGCCATTGTGCATTAAAGCGATGATTGATTTTCCAGTTGTCGTTAAACGTATGAGACCAATTTACGCCTACCATCGTTCGGTCATAGTTATATGGGTACGGATTACTTGTAAATCGATTGCGCGGTAGATTTGCTGGTCGATCGCCAATTGCTGGAATACCTCTATCATAAACAACATGACCAGCGTCATATTCTATTTCAAAATTTACCTGTGTTTTTGAGCTAATGTTCCAAGTGACCACTGGTGCTAAAAAAGTACGCTCATTATTAACAAAGTCTCTAAATGAATTAGCGCTTTTGTAAGCAAGATTAAACCTATATAAAAGAGATTTGTCGTTGTTAAGTGGTCCCGTGGCATCGATTGTTGTTCGATATAGATCAAAAGAACCAAATTGCTGCTGTAATGAATAATATGGAGATGCCAAAGGTTTTTTTGTGACGTAATTTACTGTTCCTCCCGGGCTAGTTAATCCATACAATAACGATGCAGGTCCTTTCAATACTTCAACTCTTTCGGTGTTTGCTAAATCTCGACCACCGGTCACGTAACCCGCAATTGGAAATGGCATTCCATCTCGATAGTCGCCTTGGGGAAAGTTGTCAAATCCACGCCGTGTAGACGCTTCTAAAAAATCCCCCGATCCACCACTGCGGTATACACCGCTTACATAATCGAGAGCATCGTTAGGACTAATCCCTTGAATGTCTTCAATTACCTGTTTGGGTATCACCTGTATCGAATAAGGGGTTTCCATAATCGGCGTATCAGTCTTTGTTGCTGTAGAAGCATTAGGTAAACTGTAATCTGGATTATAAGGATCGAAGCTGTCGTAAATTGTCTGACCACTCACCGTTATTGTCGGCATCGTCACTTCATATGATTGAGGTAAAAGAACTCTTTCTACCGTAACGAAACCGTCTCCAGTAATTCGGTAACTCAACCCGCTACCTTTCAATAATTGTTGCAAGGCCTGCTCAACAGTGTAATTGCCCTTCAAGCCGTTCGCTTGTATATCGTTCGCCATCGTTGCCGGATAGCTGAGTTCCACACCGGCGGTTTCCGCTAATTTGTTCAATGCCGCAGACATATCACCGGCGGAGATATTGAATTTGTAGACCTCGCCGCTGCCGGCATTTTCCGCAATCGCCGCGTTCGAAGCCGCCATCGCGCACAACAGCGCAACCGCCTCCAAGGCATGCCGCTGCCTATTTCCCTTTTGTTGCCGGCTAGCCTTGAAATCGCAATGTTTTCCTGAATGACTCATTTTTTGATCCGATGGTTAAAGAATGAATTACGATGCACCAACCGAAGCCAAGGCTGTTGTATTCGCTTTACACTCGGAAGACGACTGCACAACCCGTTCTCCCCATCGTCATTCGCCGTTTTTTTCGATCTTGGCGGCGTCGATCCATCCGCTGCGTACAAAATAGTCGCGGTAACGCGCTAGCAAACTATCGTCACTGAAGTGGTAAGCCATGCCTAGTGCCGCAAGCCTGCATTGCGTTGCCGAGCAGTCGTAGCCTACGGCTTCGTCCCTATCCGTTGCCCCTTCCTGCTGCGCATCCTCGGCAAAGACCGTTAGCAACGGCGCCAACGCAAAATCGGCTATTGATTCAGAGGCGGCGAGCATTGTTGCCCGCCATTGCTGATTCGATACCTTGCGCAACGGAAAACCGGCGGCAATAAACCAATCGAACCAGGCATTTGTGGTTGGCGGATGGGGATGATTCAAGTGAAAAATGCCGCCGGCAACATCGGCTTCTTGCGCCAAGGCCATGATCGCCCCGCTGACGAAATCCACCGGCGCCATGTCCAAACGGCTGTCGACATCCGGCGCCACCCCCATCTGCATGCAGCCCTTGAAGACGCGGCATAAAAAATCGTCGGTATTCCATACGCCGTTTCGGCTGTCGCCGGCAACCGTCGCCGGCCGGTAAACGGCTACCTGAAAGCCTCGCTGGCTTGCCGCGCGCAATATCGCCTCGGCCACCCATTTGCTTTGCGCGTAACCGCCGGTCAATGCGTCGCAGAGCAAAGGCTCGTCGGTTTCGCTAAAGCCTTGCGGATTCGAGGGATTGCCGGCGAATACCGACAAGGTAGAAACGTAATGAATCGCTTTCGGCCGCTCCGTCGCCGCCAAACGCAAGACTTCGACGCTGCCGGACACGTTGGCGGCCTTCAAGGCCCGGTAGGGCTGAACGAAATTGACCAATGCACCGTTGTGGAAGATCGCATCGACGCCGGCGGCGATTTCTCGGTAACGATCTTCGCTAAGCCCCAGGCATTCGGACGCCAAATCCCCGCACACAGGAATCACTCGCCGCCAATCAATGCGCTCGAGTAAGTCATAACGTGCCAATTGCTTTTCCAGTCGGCTAAAGGCCTGCGCTTCGTCGGCGGCGCGGATCAGGCAATAAACATGGGCCTGGGTTTGTTCCAATAAATCGGCCAACAAAAATGCGCCGAGAAATCCGGTCGCTCCGGTCAGCAGCAGAGCGCGAGATTGCCCAAGCTCGGCCGGTTTGGCTGGCAAGGGCAGAATATCGCTACCCAGCCCGGCTTCGACCTGCAGATCGAGACTTTCTTCGTCAGCCTCGCCGCTTAACCAGCCGGCTTGCTCCGCTACGGTCGGTTTTTCGAACACGGCTTTGACCGGAAATGGCAGTCGCAACCTATTTTGAACGGCAAAGGCCAACTGCGTCGCCAACAACGAATGCCCGCCCAGTTCGAAAAAGTCGTCTTCGACGCCGACTTTTTCCACGCCCAACACTTCCCGCCAAATTTCGGCCAACAGGGTTTCGGTTTCTGTGCGCGGCGCGACGTATGGCTTTCTCAATTGTTCGCCGATGTCCGGGGCCGGCAGTTTTTTCCTGTCCAATTTGCCGTTGGCGGACAGTGGCATCTCGTCCAACACCACGAAGGCACTGGGCACCATGTAGTCCGGCAACGTTTGTTTGAGTTGAACTTTCAATTCATCGATGACCAAGGTTCCAAGCTGGTCTTCCACCAAATAGGCCACCAGTCGTTTGTCGCCCGGTTGATCTTCCCTCGCCAGCACCGCGGCTTCCTTGACGTCCGGGTGTTGCAGCAACCGAGCCTCGATCTCGCCCAGCTCTATCCTAAAACCGCGAATTTTGACTTGGTGATCGATGCGGCCCAAAAACTCGATCGCGCCGTCGGCCCGGTAACGGGCCAAGTCGCCGGTTTTGTACAAGCGGCCGCCGCCGGCTTGGAACGGATCGGGAATGAAGCGTTCGGCGCTCAAGGCGGGGCGGTTCAGATAACCGCGCACGATGCCGGCGCCGCCGATATATAACTCGCCGGCCACACCGACCGGCGCCGGATTTAGGTAGCTGTCGAGGATATAGAGACGGACGTTGCCGATAGGCCGGCCTATGGCCAGCGGCCGGTCGAGGTCGTCCAAACTCGCTTGATAGACGCTGCTCCACACCGTGGCTTCGGTCGGGCCGTATTCGTTGTAGAGTTTGACGGCCGGCAGAGCGGCGAAATGACGCTTGACCACCTCGGTCGCGCAGGCTTCGCCGGCAACGATGGCAGCCTTCAGGCTGTCCAATTTTTCGGACGCTTGCTCTAATAACAAAGCATACAGCGACGGCAAGGCCAACATATGCGAAACCCCATGGCGTTCAATCAAGTCCGCCAAAGCGACCGGGTCTTTGCCCGCTTCGTCCTTCGGCAGGCACAGGCAACCGCCCTGCCCCAGCGTCCAGAAGATGCCGGCCACCGAGCTGTCGAAGGCGAACGACGACAGCAACAAATAGGCCCGAACCGGATCGGCATAATAAGCAAACCGCGCTTGGGTCGAATGCAGCGCATTGCCGTGCGCCACCGCCACGCCCTTGGGCTGGCCGGTAGAGCCGGAGGTATAAATGATGTAAGCCGTATCGAGCGGATGGTTGCGTGGTGTAGGGTTATGCTCCCTACAGAAGGCCAATTGCAGCCAATCGTCATCCAGATAAACCGTCCGCCTCCGTGCAAGACCAACGGCCGTCGCCAATCCTTGCCTGGTCAACAATAAATCAACGCAAGCGTCGTCCAGCATGTAACGCAAACGCTCTTCGGGATAGCTAGGATCGAGCGGCACATAAGCCCCCCCGGCCTTCACGATGCCCAGCAGGCCGATCACCATTTCCAAGGAACGTTCGATGCAGATGCCGACCAGCACGTCGGGGCCGACGCCTTGGCTTATCAGGTAATGCGCCAGTTGGTTAGCCTTGGCGTTCAATTCGGCGTAAGTCAGGGTTTTGTCTTCGAAACACAAAGCAACGGCGGCCGGCGTGCGCTCGGCCTGGGCTTCGAATAGCTGATGTATACAGTGGCCTTGCGGATATTCAATTCCGATCGCATTCCAATCTTCCAGAATTTGCCGCTTTTCGCCATCGCTCAGCAACGGCAATTCGGAAATACGTATTTGCGGCCTTTCGAGCGCGGCTTGCAACAGGATAAAATAATGCCTAGCCAATCCTGTCACCGTCTCGGCGTCGAACAAATCGGTGTTGTATTCGAAGCTGCCGCTCAAACGCCCATCCGGCCAGTCCTGGATATGCAGGGTCAGGTCGAACTTGGCGGTTCGGGTGTCGTCTTCGAGCACGGCGACCTCCAAGTCCGGCAAGCTCAAGGCTAGGCTGTCGTGGTTTTGCAGTACGAACATGACTTGGAACAAAGGACTTCGACTTGGATCCCGTACTGGTTGCAAAGCTTCGACCAATTTTTCAAATGGCAGGTCCTGGTGGTTTTGCGCATCCAATACCGTCGCCCTGATTTGTTCCAACAGCTCGGCAAAGGTCGGATTGGCCGACAAGTCGCTACGCAACACCAGAGTGTTGACGAAGAAACCGATCAGGTCTTCGATTTCCCGACGATTGCGGTTAGCAACCGGGATGCCGACACAAAGATCGGTCTGACCACTGTATCGGCTCAACAACAGTTTAAACACAGCCAGCAGCAGCATGAATAAAGTAACGTTATATTGCTTGCTTAAAGCCCTAGCTTGTCTAGCCAACTCTAATGGAATCTCGAAACTGATATTGCTCCCTCGATAAGTCATCACCGCTGGCCTGGGTCGGTCGGTCGGCAATTCCAATACGCCGGTTGCATCAGCCAACCGCTGGCGCCAGTAGCTGAGTTGCCGATCCAGTTCCCCTCCACTCAGCCAGCGGCGTTGCCAACAGGCGAAGTCGGCGTATTGAATCGGTAACTCAGCTAGAGGTGACGGCCGGCCTTGTGAAAAAGCCCGATACAACGCAGCAAACTCGTTAATTAAAACCGCCGACGACCAACCGTCCGAAACGATGTGATGCATCGTCAGCATAAGGATGGCTTCTTGCTCGCTACCGCTGTCGACTAAGATCAATAAGCTAGCCCTAATCAACGGCCCCCGCTGCAAATCAAAGGGTTTGGCTGCTTCTTCGCGACACATCGCCTGCCAAACTGAAGCCTGATCAATTTGTTCGGCGCTCAAATCGATACGATCAACATCAAGCTTAAGATCCGGTAATATCTTCTGTACCGGCTCGCCGCCTTCGCCCATCACGAATATAGTCCGCAAAACCTCGTGACGCCGAACAATTTCCTGAAAGCTTTGTGTCAAAGCGGCGATGTCCACGCGGCCCTTCAGGTGTAAGGCCACCGGGATGTTATAAAATGGACTATTCGGTTCGAACTGATCCAAAAACCATAAGCGTTGCTGGGCA
>NZ_MKMC01000013.1:0-84799 GCF_001856095.1 Methylomonas sp. LWB | reverse complement strand
GGGCGCGGCCTCGCCGCCGGCCGGCTTGGCTTTGCGCTGTTCGGCGGCGGCCTTGCGTTGCTCCGCACTGTGTTGCCAGACTTCTCCTAGACTAAGCCAGCCGGTTTCGGGCTGAAGCACTTCGGCGTGCGCCAACTGTTGAGCGCGGCTTTGCGCGGTCGGGGTCGAATACATAATCACTAGTCCGGTCGCAAACCAGACGAACATGAACAACGCCAGGACCACGCCCAGCCAGCGGTGGGTTTCGTATAGCAACCAGTTCAACGATTTCTTCATTTCCATCTCCTTGTCTTAGCGAATAATCGCGGCAGTACTCAATCTTTACAAAGTCGCCAAATAGGCCGCCAGCCCGTCAATTTCGTCGTCGCTCAATGCGCCGGCAATCCGGTTCATCACCCCCTCCGGGCTATTGCGGCGGTCGCCGGACTTCCAATTGCGCAATTGCGAACGCAGATAAACCAAGCGTTGGCCGCCGAGCAGCGGATAGGCGATGCCGTCGGCGACTCGGCCCTTCCCGGCCGGACCGTGGCAACTGAAGCAGGCCGGAACCTTGCGACTGTCGTCGCCTTGTTCGACCAGTATCTTAACCGCCGATCGCTCTCCGTTCAGAGTGCCGGCCGGCGCCGGGCGCCCGGAAAAATACGCAGCGATATCGACGATGTCGGCCGGCGCCAAATCGGCCGCCATCACCGTCATCGTCTCGTGTTGCCTGGCGCCGGATTGAAAATCCCGCAGCTGTTTGACCAGGTAATCCGCCGGTTGGCCGGCGTGGTTGGGAATCTTGTCGGCGACGCTGATACCCTCGCTGCCGTGGCATTCCTGACAGCGCTCGGTCTCGGAAGTCAGCCGGCCGACAGCAGCGTCGCCGGCCCGCTCGGCCGAAACCTGCGGCACGGCGGTCAACAGAGCCATCGCGCCGAGCGCCAGCCAACGTCGGCCCAAACGGCGGCGCCGACGAATCGCGGTTTTCGCGGTAAATTCCCGTGGCCTTCGCGCCGCGCTCACTGGGCGGCGTGGCGCTGGCCGGCCAAGCGCTCGACGGTGGCCAGCGCTTGCGCGACGTTTTCTTCGGGTTTCAAACCACCCAGGGTCGCGGCAATCTTGCCGTCCGGCGTCACGACGAAGGTGGTGCGCTCGGCGAAACCGTGATCGATAGCCTGGCCGCGACTGTCTGTCTTACCGGGTTGCGGATCGCGTACCGCCAGATCGTAGGCCTTGGAAATCGCGCCGCCGGCATCCGATGCCACCGGAAACTTGCCGGCGCAGAAATTGGGGTCGGCGGAAAATTCGTTGAGACGCTCGATGCTGTCCAGCGACACGCCAACAATGGTTGCGCCGGCGGCGGCGAATTTGTCATGGTTGACCGCGAAGCTGTGCGCCTGGATATTGCAGCCGCCGGTATAGGCGGATGGATAAAAATAAACGACGACCGGACCTTTCTTTAAAGCGTCGCCCAGCGAGTACGCGAACGCCTTGCCGGCTTGCGACGCCTGGGTCTCGATCGCCGGGGCCGGATGGCCTTCCGGCAGCGCGGCCAGTGCCGGCGCGGACAGCCAAGCCAAGGCCAGGCCGGTCAAAAAAACGGGTTTCATAGTGGATTTCCGGTCAAAGTGGTTTGTACTTGTCGTGGCAGGCGCCACGGCATTGTTTGGAAAAGTCGTTGGCGGCGCCGGCGGCGCTGTTCAAATCGCCGACTCCCAACGCGTTTTGGATCGATGCCGCCTTGTTTTGGTAATCCTGGGCGTCGGCCACCGCATCGGCGGCATCGCCGCGCTTGGCGAAATAGCCTTCCACCAGCTTAAAAGCCTCTTGCAATTGTTTGGTTTCGGCGCTGGCGGTGGCGGTATCCTGCGCGGAAATCGTGTTCTGCACGTTCTGGATCTTGGTTTCGACGTCCTTCATCAATTCCTCGAAGTCGAATTCGGCTTCGGCGAACGCGGCTCCCGGCGCCAGAATCCAGGTCAAGGCCAGTATCCGCAAGGTCTTGCGTATCATGCTAAAAAATCCCCCAATCAAAAAATCCCTGCCGCCCGAACCAGCCGCCGCATGTCCCACACCGAACACGCGGCATCGATCGGCTGGCGTGGCAGCGAACTACGGCGGCGTCCCTAGGCGATCAGCTCCTTAATCACCTTGCCGTACACCACGGTCGGCCTTTCGGATCGACCTTGATATTTGTAAATCAGCTTCAAGTGGTCCAAACCGAGCTGGTTAAGTACCGTGGCGTGCAGGTCGTAGGTATCGACTTCGGTGCCCTTGATGGCTTGCACGCCCAGATCGTCGGTGCCGCCGTGGGTGTAACCGGCTTTAACGCCGCCGCCCGCCATCCATTGGGTATAACCCCAGGGATTGTGGTCGCGGCCGTCGCCGGATTCGCTCCACGGCGTGCGGCCGAATTCGGAGGTCCACACCACCAGGGTATCGTCCAACATGCCTTTGGCTTTCAAGTCCTTCAGCAAGCCGGCAATCGGTTTATCGATAATTTTGCTGTGCTTGCCATGGTTGTCTTCGATGTTTTGATGAGCATCCCAATCGCGGCTGTCGCCTTTGATGTCGGTCGGACCCGACACCACTTGAATGAAGCGCACCCCGCGCTCGGCCAAGCGTCTGGCACGCAGCAGCAATTCGCCGTAAGGTTTGGTGATGTCCTCGTCCAGGCCGTACAGCTTTTTGGTCGCTTCCGATTCCTTGCTGAAATCGACGGCTTCCGGCGCGGTTTCCTGCATCCGGTAGGCCAAATCGTAAGATTCGGTGCGGGCTTGCAGCTCGGTATCGGTCGGGTAGCGGCCGGCGTGGGCTTCGTTCAAGCGTTTCAACAAATCCAGCGCCTTGCGTTTTTCGGTATCCACAACATATTGCGGATTGTTCAGATGCAGGATCGGCGAGTTGCCCGGTCGGAACGGCGTGCCTTGGTAAACCGCCGGCAGGAAGCCGGACTCCCAGTTGGTAACGCCGCCGCGCGGCTCGCGCTTGTCGTTGTACAGCACGACGTAAGCTGGCAGGTTGGGGTTGTTGGAACCCAGCGCATATTGAATCCAGGCGCCCAAGGTCGGCCGGCCCGGATTCAGACCGCCGGTATTCATTTTCATGATCGAAATATCGTGGGTCGCGCCGATGGTCACGCTGGATTTGATGAAAGCCAGATCGTCGGCTTGCTCGGCCAGATGAGGCAACCAGTCCGAGAACCAGGCGCCGCTTTGGCCGTGTTGCTTCCAGGTCCGCTTGGTCGCGATCAGTTTGGTGATACCGCCCTGGGTACTGGTTTTGATGCCTTGCAAATACGATGCCGGTATGCCGGTGCCGGCCAGTTTCACCAATTCCGGTTTGTAGTCGTACAAATCCAGCGTGCTGGGCGCGCCGGCCATGTGCAGCCAGATGACGGTTTTGGCTTTCGCCGCGAAATGCGGCGCTTTCGGCGCCAGCGGGTTGCCGCCGCCGGTCAGTGCGGTCAGCGCGGCGTCTTCAGCCAGCGCGCTGGCGATGACGCCGCCGCCGGGCAAAAAGGCGCTAACGGCCAAGCCGCCCAAGCCGTAGCCGGTTTTTACTAAAAAATCACGTCGCGATTTGTTATTCATGGGTAAACCTCTTGATTGTTATTGGTCGGCAAAGGCCCTACGGGGCGCCGGCGGCGCCCCGTAGGTTTGCAGTGATCGTTAGAACCGGTAGATGAATTCGTTGGAATTGGCGACCACGTGTACCAAATCCACGAAGGCGGCAGCCCGCACCGGGTCGCCGATCGGTTTATCCTTGACCCCGGCCGGCACGTTGACTTCGAATTTACCGTTGGCGGCCTTGGCGCGAATCACGCCTTCCTGTTCGTTCAAGAATGCCTGCAACTCTTCTTTTTCCTGGTCGTTCGGCTGGCGGGCAAACAGGATTTGGTAGAGTCTGGCAATCCGTTCTTCTTCGCTCTCGCCGGCCTCGTTGATGACCCGGCCGGCCAACGATTTGGACCAGTCGAAGATCAATTCGCTGTTGTACAGCGTCAAGGCTTGCAGCGGCGTGGTGGTCACCTCGCGTTTGCTGTGGGCTTCCTGCGGCGACGCCATGTTGAACGAATCCAAAATCGGATACGGAATGCTGCGGCGGGTGAACACGTACAAGCTACGGCGGTTATGGTCCTTCTCGTCCTTGGAAGTCCGCCACATTTTGTCGTTGAAATTGGCGTTGTTGACCCCGTAGTTGGTGTTGATCGCCGACGGTAGCGGCGGATATACGCTGGGACCGCCGACCTTGTCCTCCAGCTTGCCGGAAGCTACCAATAGCGAATCCCGGACTTGTTCGGCTTCCAAACGCTGTCTGGGGAATACCGCCAACAATTGGTTTTCGGCATCGGCCTGATGCACATCTTCGCGGTAGTTGGACGACTGCCGGTAGACGCTGGACAACAGAATCTCCCGGTGCAGTTTCTTCACGCTCCAGCCGTCCTTGACGAATTTGTCGGCCAGATAATCCAACAGTTCCGGGTTGATCGGTTTTTCGCCGGCCTTGCCGAAATCGCTGACGGTGGCGACGATGCCCTTGCCGAAATACTGGTCCCAAACCCGATTCACGTAAACGCGGGCGGTCAGCGGATTGGTCGGACTGGTGATCCATTTCACCAAGGCCGAGCGACGGCCGGACGAGAACGGCAACGGTTTGATGTCCGGTTTTTCGTCGGTAATCGCCGCCGGGAAGGCCGGTTGCACTTCTTCCAGCGGTTTCTCATGGTCGCCGACCGCAAACACGAAGCTGGGCGGCGCGTCCGGATGGCCCAGCTCGGTCATCGCCGAAATTTCATTCGAGAACGTCGCCGGTTTCAAATCGTCGAATTTACGCAATTCCTTGTTCAGCTTCTCCAATTCGGCCCACTGCTCGGCAATCTTCGGATCGCGGGTCTTGGCGTCGGTACTTTCGCCTTTTTCCTGGAAGTAGGACTGCATGCTGGCTTCGTTGGTCACGTTAGCCAAGCGATGATTGACCCAGCGGTCTTGAGCGGTCCATTTTTCCTTGGGTTTGAAAATCGCGTCGCGCGAGTCGGTCAGATAACGTTCCTTGTGATACTTGAGCGCCTCTTCCCGATGGGTATCGATAATGGCTTTTTGCTTGGCGCGGATGTCCTTGGTGGCTTCCTGCCACTTGGCGTATTGCTGGTCGTACGCCACTTCGATCGGACCTTTCTTGGCCGGGATGTTGTCCACAGGCGCCACGTTGGCAAAGAAGGACTGAAACGAGAAATAGTCTTTCTGACTGATCTTGTCGAATTTGTGATTGTGGCAACGGGCGCATTCCAAGGTTTGGCCCAACACCACTTTGCCGACCGTATCGGTAATATCGGTGGTGATCTGGTATTTGCGTTGCACCAAGTCGCGAGAGTTGGAGTTGTCCGGGAATTGCGCCATGAAACCGGTCGCGATCAGGGCTTGTTCGTCGCCGGGCCACAATTCGTCACCGGCCAACTGCTCCTGAATGAAGCGGCTGTAAGGCTTGTCCTGATTGAATGAATTGATTACGTAATCGCGATAGCGCCAGTTGTTCAACCGGTCGTTATCGTTCTGAAAGCCGGTACTGTCGGCGTAGCGCGCCAAGTCCAACCATTTGCGGCCCTGGCGTTCGCCGTATTTGGGTGAGGCCAGCAAGCGGTCGGCCAGCTTCTCGTAGGCGTTTTCGGATTCGTCGTTGACGAAGGCGTCCACTTCTTCCGGGCTCGGAATGATGCCCCACACGTCCAGCGTGGCTCGGCGAATAAAGGCGGCTCTATCGGTGTCCGGCGACGGGGTCAGACCTTTCTCTTCCTGTTTGGCGAGGATGAAGGCATCGATAGGCGTCCTGACCCAATCCTGATGCCGGACCGCCGGGATTGCCGGTGACTTGACCGGTTGATACGACCATAATTTCGCCTTGCCTTGCGCCGCCGGAGCGGCATCGCCGGCGGATTTTTCATCGGCCCCACCGGCCTCGCCTACCATCGCCAGGGACAGCGCCCAGGCGATCGCGATTGTTAGCTGTTTCTTATTCATATCACCACTCCAAAAACTCAAGCACCGGAACGCCCCGTGCGGAATAACGCGGATCGCCGCCACTCCGGCAATCCACGGTTACGATCAGTTAGTTTTAGGTTCCGGCGGCACGATCCTAACGATCTTGCCGCCTTCTTCTTCGTAATTCTGCGAACCGACCGCGCCGACCACTTTGAAACCTTTCGCGGCCAGCAAATCGGCAATCTTGCCGGCACGTCCGGCGTGATTGGATACCGTGACAATAGACCTATCCTTGGGGATTAACGGCAACGCCGCATCGATACCATCGACCTGCACGTTCAGATACACCGGGAACGAGCCGATCTTGCTGATTTCGTCGGGACGGCGGGTATCGATGAACAGCAATTCGCCGGGTTTAGCCAGCAATGCATCGACTTGGGCGCGATTCAGCTTGGGGGTTTTGTACTCGTAAGGCCTGGGCGCCTGCGCCGCAGGTTTGGCATCGGCGTGGACGTGCGCGTCTTTCTCGGCCGCCGATGCGAAGACCGGCGCGGTCAGCAGCATCGCCAACAAAACTAATGACAGAGGTTGTTTCATATTCGGGTTTTCTCGTTTCATTTTTTGAACAAGCGTCGTTCGACGCGGCAAGGGTTAACTCATTAGCCATATGGCAAGTAGCATGCCAACCGAAAACGCCTAACCAAAAACCACACAACCCACTGTTTATAAAAGATTTTTACAAACGAAATCGCCAGCACGACCGCAACTCTCACCGGAAATCGCTAAGGACTGATGAATTTGCAGCACCACGGCAACAGGCTGTGCTGCTCGGCTAGCATCCAAAAATCCGCTCCGTCGAAGCCAAGAGACGGGCAAAAAAAACGGGCCGAGGAAATTCCTCGTCCCGTTAAGAGGCCACCACGATGCCTAAATCGATAAACCAAACCCAATGCGTTCCGAGCGCGCGTTTGCGGAAATTGAAGGCGCTGTCGATCGCGGCTAAAGCCGTGCGTACAAACCAGATGGCTTTTCCGGACGATCAAGTCCAAACCGCTGTAACGCGCGGTTTCCGCTCCAGCCGCCTGGCATTTCGTATTCCGCTCGCTATTATTTGGGCCGGCTGGAAATGCCCTTGGTCAATAACGGCACCTTGTACGCGGCGCCGCGACCGACGACGTACAAGGTACTTTTGTTGATGCCGGCGAAGGCCAAATTCTGTGGCTTTTTCGGCACCGGGATCGTACCCAGCGCTTCGCCCTTGGCACTTAACACCTCAACGCCGGCATTCGAAGCCACGAACAGCCGGCCTTCATCATCCAGCGCCAAACCGTCCGCGCCGCTGGACCACGTGCCGTCCTCGCCTTTTTGCCAGCCTTCCAGCTTGGCGAAATTGCGGCGGTTGGCAATCGAGCCGTCGGCGGCGATGTCGTAAGCCAGAATGTGTTCGCCCTGAGTATTGGCGACGTACAAGGTCTTTTCGTCCTTGCTGAGCTGGATGCCGTTGGGCCGCTCGATGTCGTTGGCCAGTTGCTTGAGCTCGCCGGTCGGGCTGATATAAAACACGCCGGGATGCGACGGTTCCGGATTGGGATTTTCCTTGGTCGGCCGGGTGCCGCTATCGGTGAAATAAATACCGCCGTTGCCGGCGCGTACCAAGTCGTTGGGCCGTTGAAATTTTACGCCCTGGAAATCCTTGGCCAGCACGGTTTTTTCCTTGACCGGATAAATCGCGCCGACTTGGGTATCCTTGGTCTGCACGGCGATGATCTTGCCGTCCGGGGTCAGGGCCAAGCCGTTGGCGCCGTTGGAATTCTCCAAAAAGGTCGACACTTGATCGTCCGGCCCGATACGCACGATTTTGTTGGCATTGGTCTCGGTGAACAGCAAACTGCCGTCGTTATAGCCTATCGGTCCTTCGGTGCCGTTGAAGCCGTCCTTGATTAATTCCAGCACCACGCCGCCGGCCGCGACACCCGGAATCGCCGGCGTGACCGGATCGTCGGCGCGCGCGCCGCCGGCCGCCAACAAAGCGCTGATACTCAACAACAGGGTCGAATACTTGACTGACATAACATTCCTCTATCGATGTGAGTGAAACATCCGACCGGGCGACCGTTAAGCCGCCCGGTCGGCTCGCATTAAAATTTGGCCCGGAAATGCACACCGTAATACCGGGCGTCGCCGAACGACGCGCTGGCCGCCGCGGTATTGGAGAAATTTCCGGCATTGGTAAAGTAGATCGTGTCGAAGAGGTTGCGACCGACCAAGTCCAGATTGTATTTGCCGTTCTTGGTGCCGATACCGATACCGCCGTCGGTGACGTGGTAGGCCGCCTGTTTGCCGTACACCGACAGACTGGCGTTGTAATTGGCCGCCGATTTATAGCTGTCGATCAAATAGGCATGCCATTGCAAGCCGTAGTCGTTACCCAAGCCGAAAGTCAACGGCGCGCGGTAGTCCACACCGTAGTTGGCGGTGAAGGTCGGCGCATTCGGCAAGGTCCGTCCGGTTTGGTCGCAAATCACCGAATTTGCTTCCGGCGGACACGGGGCGTTGGCAAAGTCGGTATAAATCGCCCTATTGAATGATCCGTTCAGGAACACGCTCAAGCCCGGTGTAATATCGTAGTTGGTCTCCAATTCGATACCGCGCAATTGGATGCCCTTGATGTTACCCAAGGTCGTTCGGTTACCGGTGGTGCATCCGTCCACGCCAATCGTGCAGGGAATAACCAATTGCGATTGGAAACCTTCGATGTCGGTTTGGTAGAAGTTGACGTTGGCCACCAGCTTGCGATCCAGCCAAGTGCTCTTGATGCCGAATTCGTAATCCATCACGTTCTCCGGATTGACGTTTTCTACCTTACCCGTGTTCAAGTTAAATTGTGCCGCGCCGGATTTGTTGCCGCCCGATACCGAGCCATAAACCATCAGATCCTTGTTGACT
Organism: Methylomonas sp. LWB; assembly: GCF_001856095.1. Classification (NCBI taxonomy): domain Bacteria; kingdom Pseudomonadati; phylum Pseudomonadota; class Gammaproteobacteria; order Methylococcales; family Methylococcaceae; genus Methylomonas; species Methylomonas sp. LWB. The sequence goes on along the minus strand of NZ_MKMC01000013.1, from coordinate 75,893 downwards.
TTGTAGCTGGGATTGACCAGCCAGTTTTGCGAGTTTTGGTCGAATCCTTGGCGCGGCGCATCCCACTCGGTCCCCAAACGGCCACTCCGAACCGCCTTGGCGGCGGCAATCTGATTTGCCGAAGCGCCGATTTGGGCGCCGAGCACGTCTAAGTCGACTCCGCCAATCGGATGGCTCCAACCGGTGTTTTCCCGCCGTTCAAAGGTATCCCGCAAACCCACGGTCAATGTCGCGTCATCCGTCACATGCCAGTTGACCTGCCCATATGCCGCGTAACTGTCGGTCGCGGGCACAACGCTTTGCCGGTACATGACGTTGTTAAGGGACGCCAGCATCATTTGCCGCCCGATCGCATTGCTGTTCAAGGTTGAGTATTGCGAGTTGCTAGCATAAAAAGCCCCGGCGTCACTCCCAAACAAACGCTGGTTAAACGTGTCCGCAATGGTGCGCATCGCAAACACGCCGGCCTGATAATCGATCGGCCCTTTCTCCTTCGAGCTTATGCGCAGTTCCTGAGACCATTGTTCGTTTTTTACGGTCCAACCGCTAATACGCTCAATGTCGGCGGTACTGCTCTCTCCGTCGTGATTCGGTTCAAACAAGGCGTCGCGCCAAGCGGTAATCGATGTAAAGCGATGCCCCAGGGCGTCGTAGTTGATTTCCGCGGACACGCCCGAACCGTCACCGCGCGATTGACGTCGCTCATTGTTCGCCATCGCTCGCGGATCTCCGATGATCGCTAAAGGTTGACCATTGCTGCGCACCGGGTCAAACCAGTTTCGAGCCAAGCGGGTGCTAAACGTCGTCCCCCTAGAAGCGCCGTTTGCGAAAGTTGACGGATCGGCGATTAGCGGCTGTACGCTCATGGTTTGGGTAGACGCGGTTTTATCGACGATGACCTTCGCACTCAACACGTCGCTGGGCGTCAACAAAAATTGCAAGCGCCCGCCCAACGCATTGGTTTCACCCAGATCGCCCTCGCTACGGTGAATGTCGTAATTTTTGATGTAACCGTCGCGCTTGTCGATAAAACCGCTTGCCCGGTACGCCAACAGCCCAGGCAGTATCGTACCGGTGGCGCCGAACTTGCCTTGCAAGGTATCGCGGTCGCCGGCAAAGCCGTCGACGTAGTAACTGTCCTTGAACGACGGCGCCTTGGTGGTGATGTTCAGCAAGCCCAGATTGCTGTTCTTGCCTTGCAAGGTGCCTTGCGGGCCGCGCAACACCTCGACCTGATCCAGGTCGGCGAAGTTGGCCCATGCCGAACCGACCCAAGCCCGCCAGACGTTGTCCACCATCACGCCGACGCTGGACTCCATCGATTCGTTGCCGCTGTTTTTCCCCAAACCGCGCAGGGCAATACTGGTTTGCCTGGCATTGGCGGACGTGACGCCCAGGTTGGGCGCGCGACGGGAGAAATCCTGCACCGACACCACGTTGTCGCGCTCCAGGGTTTCCCGGTTGATGACCGCGATCGGAATCGGCACTTCCTGCAATTTCTCTTCCTTGCGCCGCGCGGTGACCGAGATTTCGGACAGATTTTTCGGTTTCTCTTCTTCGACAACCGGTTCGAGTTCGGGCTCGGCCGCCGCCAGTGCGGCCGCTTCGGTAGCCGCGCCAACTTCCGAGGCAACGCCGCTGGTGGCAGCCGAACCGGCCGCGGCGCTCGCGGCATTCTTCCTGAGCAAATCCTGCTCGCGGCGTTTGGACGCTTCCAATTCCGCAGTCAGTCTGGCCACTTTCTCTTCCAAATCGGATACCGATTTGTCGGGCGCGGCGATTTTTTTGACCGACTTTTTAGTCGGCGCGGCGTCGGCTTCCGAGATGACCATCAGAGGCGCACCCGCTAATGCCAAGCTCACGCAAGCCGACAAGGTGTTGCGACCTAAAGTTTTGGGAACGCCGGCCCGAAGGCCGACACCTGGCGCATCGGCGCTATCTAAGTACTGTTTCACTGTCTCACCTAGTCGAATGTCAATTTCGAAAATTCGAACCGGTTTGCCCGGCCGACAGCGTCGGCGCGCAAACCGGCCTAAGCCCTGTAGTGCAACCGATATGCCATGAATGCGGTTAGCGACCGACGCCAACCGCACCATCCTCGATAAACAATTGATTTCTATTGATTAAAGACAGAAAATCCCGTCAAACTCCGCGAGTAAAGACACTGCCGGAAAGCGGGGCACGGCGATCGCCTGCTGACTGCGAGCCAGCAACTGCTGACTCGCTGCCTAATCAGCAACAGCCGGTCGTCACGGTGTTGCCGTATCCGCAAAGCGGACTGGGATCGGCTTGTCGAACGGGCGCCGATTCGAGGTAGGATGGCGGACGCGCGTAGCGAGAGAGTGGCTGAAGTGCGGTTTACCGATCGACGAATCCGTGACCGTCGTCCATCGCTGCTGAAGCCGCTTCAGTGTTTCGTCGGCGCGCCGGGGGGGGAATTGTTGGACAGGCGGCTATTCTTTCATGGTTTTAGCGAGCACCACGCTTGACCTCGTTCGCATCCGCTCCGAACCGAACCGGATGCCACGAACTCGCCCCAGCCGCGATCTTTAGTGCTGATAGAGCGTCAACGATGTTCGGCCAACAACTATTTCGGGAAATTGAATATGCCACCAACCCTGCCCCCGCCGCACCCCAGTTTTAGCGAAGCCTGCCGATTCTGGCTAAAGCTGGGCTTGATCAGCTTCGGCGGCCCGGCCGGACAGATCGCGATCATGCACCGGGAACTGGTCGAGCGGCGCCGCTGGATCAGCGAGCGCCGCTTTCTGCACGCGCTGAACTTTTGCATGGTATTGCCGGGGCCGGAGGCCCAGCAACTGGCAACCTATCTGGGTTGGCTGCTGCATAAAACGCCTGGAGCCTTGGTCGCCGGTAGTCTGTTCTTTCTACCGGCCATGTTGATGCTGATCGTTCTGGGCTGGTTGTATTTGAGTTTCGGCGATCTGTCGGCGGTGACTGCTTTGCTTTACGGCGTCAAGCCTGCGGTCACCGCGATTGTCTGGTTTGCTGCTTACCGGATCGGTTCGCGGATTTTGCAAAACCGCTGGCTAGCGGCGCTGGCCGCCGCCGCCTTCGGCGCGATCTTTTTGGCGCGGGTACCGTTTCCTTTGATCCTAATCGGCGCCGCTCTGATTGGCGCGGTAGGCGGCAAACTTGCTCCGGAGGTCTTCGCGGTCGGCGGCGGTCACGGCAATCCCCGCGCCGATTTCGGTCCGGCGCTGATCGACGACGCGACGCCGATACCGATACACGCCCTTTTCAGTTGGCCGCGCCTGGTTAAACTGTTGGCGGTCGGCGGTTTGCTGTGGGCCGGCGCGTTGGGGCTGCTGTGGTTTCGATTCGGCTGGAACGGCGCGCTGACGCAAATGGGCTGGTTCTTTACCAAAGCCGCGTTGCTGACTTTCGGCGGCGCCTATGCGGTACTACCCTATGTGTATCAGGGCGCGGTCGAGGAATTTCGCTGGCTGAGCGCCCAACAGATGATGGACGCACTGGCACTCGGCGAAACCACGCCGGGACCGCTGATCATGGTCAATACCTTTGTCGGCTTCGTGGCTGGTTGGGGCCAGGCGCTATTCGGACCGGAACGCTTGTTCGCGGCTGGCGCGCTGGCGGCGACCGTCGTTACCTACTTTACCTTTCTACCCAGTTTTTTGTTCATCCTGGCCGGCGGGCCACTGATCGAAACCAGCCACGGCAATGTCGGATTCACGGCTCCGCTAACGGCGGTCACTGCCGCCGTGGTCGGCGTCATCGTAGACTTGGCGGTATTTTTCGCCTACCACGTCGGCTGGCCGAACGGCTGGGACGGCCCTATCGACGGCTTTGCGGTATCACTGAGTGCGGCTTCACTACTGGCGCTCGGTCGATACCGCCTGGGCGTCATCCCGGTTATTGTCGCGGCGGCGCTGCTGGGTGCCGGATGGCGATGCCTGGGGGGCTGAATCCGGCCTGTCCTCTTCGCTTTCAGCTAAACGCTTAGCGGCTTCAAACAAACCCGGCCCGCACGGCCCAATCTCCAAGCCAGCATCACGCCAGCGCATTACAGCCAGAAAGGTGGCGCCGATTGGCCGGCGAGCCTCGTCGACACTAGTGTTCCCAATCGCCGGATATGCGCGAGTGTCTTGCCAACGCGCTTGGCTTGTCAAAACCGGCGGAAAACGACTAACACCTAAAAATATCCGCAACTAGGAGGATTTCCTAAATTCACCGAGACTAAGCATGCGTGCGGCTCAAGTCACGCGAATTTTTGCGCACATTTTCCCTGCAAATCACTTGGTTGTATTCACAAAAAAACCGACTAGGCTGATTTTCGACATGACAGTCCGGTTAATTTCCAAACTCAGATATTCAAACCTGTATATGCGTCGAAGTTTATCGTTGTTATCGGTGGTAGTACTCAGCGCCGCGCCCACATCGGTCATCGCGGCTCCAGCCGATGACGAGCACATCCGCCGAATTGTGCAGACCATGCTCAAGGAAAAAGATCAAAAGATCGAACAACTCGAGGCTCGCATTAAGCAACTCGAGCAAGAACGCGCGCCGCCGGTCGCCACCGCACCAGGGCAACCAGTACCGCCCCCCCCGGTTGCGGCCGCTAAGCCGGCTCCCGCCGGCGACGATGGCTCGGTTGCCCGCAAGTTGCAAGCTTTGGATAAAAAAGTCAGCGAACTCCGCCAAGCCGCATCGGCCAGTGGCCTGGAAATCAGCGGATTTTTCGACATCAACGCCAAGACCGGCAATTCCACCGACCAGACCTTTAGCGTCGGCTCGGTGGAACTGGATTTGGATTATGTGCACGACGACCATTTCGGTGCCAGCTCGGCCTTGGTGCTGTGCGGCAATTCGTCGAATGCTGATTACGGCGCGCCGGGCGCGATTTTTTGCGGTAACAGCGGTCCAGGTGCATTGAGCGGCGGCAGTACGATGGCCGGCATCGCCGTCGCATTGGTCGACTACCATTTATTTAACGACCGCATCCCTCCGCGCGGCCGTATCTTCAACAACAAGGGTCTGCATATTCAAGCCGGCCGTTTCGACTTGCCCTTCGGTAACGATTACCAAAACTTCGCCAACAAGGACCGGATCACCGTGACCGCGCCGCTGACTACCTCGCGCATGCAGTTGGGCGGTTACAACTCAGACGGCGTTCGGTCCTACGGCGCCTGGGACGGGTTCAATTATTCGGTGTTCTGGACCGATGCGCTGTACGCCAACGACGGTCACGCGATCGGTGGGCGCTTGGGTCTGGCCTTGGGGCAAAATACCTACAAAATCCACAGCGCCAACCCGGAAGGCATCGAACTCGGCGTATCCCACCTTAGCGAACTCGACGGCGAAAATCGCATCCGCAACACCGTTTACGGTGCGGATTTGAGCGTAGGCTACGGTCCGTGGCGCTTGCAAAACGAATTCATGCTGCTGAATGCTCATCAACAGGTATTTTTGGATAGCGGCGGCAACATCGTGCCCAATCCGGATCAAAACCCGTTCGGCAAGGGCCACCAACTGGGTTACCACTCCACATTAACCGCCGACCTGGAAAGCCTAGTCAAGCAGCCGGTCACGCTGTTTGCCCGCTATAGCCGCTGGCAGCCGTCGCAAGACCTGGCTTTGGATTTCGACGGCAGTACCGTCGCCGTCAACGATTTGTCGATGCTGACGCTGGGCTTCAATTACAAATTCAGCGATCACTTGCGGATCAAGTTCGAGTACGACGATTCGTTGGGCACTCTCACCTACGAGCGTTACTTCGACCGCCGCCTGGGTATCGCCCAAATCGTGATGTCTTTCTAGCCATGAAAAAGCGTCTGATACAAAGTTTGGTAGTTGGCGGCAGCCTAGCGATGCTGCTGTTCGTCGGCGGCGCCCGTACCGCCGCCGAAAATCCGCACGAAATCTCCCGGCAAACGCCGCAATCCGGTTGCGGCGAATGTCATAACACCGCCGCCGACATCAAGGATGACGGGATACTCACCACCAAGAATCACACGGTGGATCTGGCGGCTTTCGCCAAGGACGGGGTGGCGATGTGTTCCTCTTGCCACAACCCTAATCAAGGCCATAAAGTCGGTTTGAACATCGATTTCCCGGTACCGGCCGACCTGCCTCTGAACGAAGAACACGATATGACTTGCCTGACCTGCCATTACACCCACGGCAGGTTGGACAGCGATCGGCCGCAAGCCAGTCACAGTTTCATGGACAAGCTGATGAACGCCGAACGCTTGAAAAAAAGCTTTTTACTGCGCCGCAACAATAGCGACGGCGAGCTTTGCCTAACCTGTCACAACGTCAACTAAGGTTTCCGAAAATGAACAACACCGAATCCAAACGCAGCCGCGTTTTCATTAAAAAAGCGTTCCAGGGTCGATTCATCCTCGGCGTGTTCGCGCTGATATTGTTGGCCGGCCTATGCTCGGCGCTGCTGATTTACTGGATGACCGGCGGCGATTTGCAGGCACAAGCGCAATCGGCGCACGTCAGTATCGTCAACGCCGCCGAGCGCCTGGGCGTATCGATTTTGATCGGCAACGTGGTGGCTATTTTGCTGGCCGGCGGGATTGCGGTCGGTGGCGTGCTGTACGCGTCGCACAAGATCGCGGGGCCGTTGTACCGGTTCGAGACCTTGTGCCGGGAAGTCGGCGACGGCAATCTGGACACCGTCACTCAGCTGAGGGAAAACGATCAATTGCAGGAACTGGCCGGCGCGTTCAGCGACATGGTCGGTAAACTGCGCGGCAGCCGTGAACGGCGCCTGCATCTGATTGCCGAGCAACGCCGGCAAATCGAGCGCTGCGTCGCGGAAAACCCAGAAACTTTGTCGAAAAGCCAGCAAGACGCCCTCTCCTCGCTGGCAAAGTTGGCCGACGAATTGGAAAAATTATAAGTCGTATGCGGCCGGCCTTCAGCAATCGGCTACCTTCGAGCTCGCCACGCGCCGACACAACCCGTTTAACACATTCCAAATCAAGCGCTTACCCACTCAATGTTTAAATCGACCTCCATTAAATCGTATCTGATCGCCATCGCCTCGATACTGGCCTTAGCCAATCTGCTGTTCGTGGTTTCGCTGTGGCAGGCCTTTCAATCGATCGATCGCACGCTGGCGGAAGCCACCCGCAAGCAAGACGTGTCCGACGCGTTGTCGCACGTTCGCTTTCATGTCGTGCAAATCCAGCAATTTCTGACCGACGTCGGCGCGACCCATTCCGACGACGGCTTCGCCGAGGCCAAGCACAATCTAAGCTCGGCCCTGGAGAATTTGGAAAAAGCCCGTCAAATCGAACCCAATCTGGCGCCGCAAATCGACGTATTGAAAGAGCATGTCCAGAACATGCACGATACCGGCGTCAAAATGGGTTGGGACTACATCAAGTTCGGCAACGAAGCCGGCACCGCCACGATGAAGGCCGCAGGCACGGGGCTGGACGACTCGGCCGCCCGCCTGACCGAAAAACTGCAAACCCTGAGCACCCAAATAGACGGCGAAGTGGCCCGCTCCAAACAGTTGCTCGGCCAAACGCTGACCGACTACGGAACCACGCGTATCGCGTTTTCGATCGCCTTGCTGATGTTCGTCGTGATCTGCTTGTTGATGCTCTATTTTAAAATCGAGCCGCCGCTGACCGCATTGCGGCAGTCGCTGCAAGCGCTGAAACAAGGCGGCGGCGACCTGACCCGGCGGATTCCCTACGACGGAGAGGACGAGATCGGAACGATTGTAAATCTGTTCAACGAGTTTTTAACGACGCTGCACGCAATGATGCGGCAAGTCGCGATAGAATCCGAACAACTCACCGGCTCGTCGAGCCGACTGAGCCAATTGGCCGAACGGGTACAACTCGACATGGTCAAACAGCAACAGGGTACCGATCAGGTGGCTACCACGGTGACCGAACTGTCATCGACCGCCGCCGAAGTGTCCCGCAACACCGGCAGCGCCGCCCAAGCCGCGCAAAGAAGCAGCGCCGACGCCAACAACGGCAAGCGCGTGGTTACCGAGACCGTACAAGCCATCCATGCGTTGTCGGCCTACATCGATAGCGCCAGCCATGTGATCGGCAACGTCGAGCAAGACTGCGTCAACGTCAGTTCGGTGTTGGATGTGATTCAGGGCATCGCCGACCAGACCAATCTACTGGCGCTGAACGCGGCGATCGAAGCCGCCAGGGCCGGCGAGCAAGGACGCGGCTTCGCGGTGGTCGCCGATGAAGTCCGCACCCTGGCCAGCCGCACTCAGGCTTCGACCCACGAAATTCAGGCGATGATAGAACGCTTGCAAGGCGGCTCCAGGGAAGCGGTCAAAGCCATGTTCGACAGTCAAAACCAAGCCAAGCAAACCGTCACCGTCATCGAAAACACCGGCGTATTGCTGGACAATATTTCCGGGATGGCTGAACAAATCTCGGAAATGAACGCCCACATCTCCAACGCGGTCCGCGAACAAACCCTGGTCGTCGACCACATTAATCAAAACGTGATCGCGATCAACGAAGTCACCGCCAATACCGCCGACGACGCCAAGCAAACCGCCGGTGAGGCCAGTACGCTGCAGCGGATTTCCGGCAACCTGCGCACCACGATTTCGCAGTTCAAGCTGTAACGGCTAGCCGGAGCCGGCTCCGGCCGGCGACCTGGTTTACTCCAACTTCATCCAGCGTAGCCGGTTGGCGTTACTGACCACGGTGACCGACGACATCGCCATCGCCGCGCCGGCGATCATCGGGTTCAGCAACACGCCGAACAGCGGGTACAACAACCCGGCCGCGACCGGAATGCCTATCGTGTTGTAGATAAAGGCGCCGAACAGATTTTGCTGGATATTGGTGACGGTCAGCCGCGACAGCGCCATCGCTTCCGGCACTTTGAGCAGCGAGCCTTGCAGCAACACGATGTCGGCACTTTCGATCGCGACATCGGTGCCGGTGCCTATCGCCAGACCGACATCCGCCTGGGCCAGCGCCGGCGCATCGTTGATACCGTCGCCGACCATGCCGACCACTTCCCCTTGCTGTTGCAGGGCTTGCACCACGGCCGCCTTGTCTTGCGGCAAAACCTGAGCGCGAACTTCGCCGATACCGGCTTGCGCGGCGATGGCCTTGGCGGTGATTTCGTTGTCGCCGGTCACCATCAGCACCCTGACGCCGGCGGCTTGCAGCCGACGCACCGCCTCGGCCGAATCGGCCTTGATCGGATCGGCAACCGCGACGATGCCGGCGACGGTCTGCTCTTCGGCCAACAGCATCGCCGTCTGTCCCTTGGCCGACAGTTCGGCCATTTTTTCCCGATAGGGCGTGTCGTCGATGCCGTTTTCCGCCATCAACGCGGCGTTGCCGAACAGCCAGAGACGATCCGCGATCCGGCCGCTGATGCCGTGGCCGGCCACCGCCTGAAAGCGTCTGACTTTATCCAAGGTCAAGCCGCGATCGGCCGCGCCGGCCAAAATGGCCGCCGCCAACGGATGCTCGGAGCCGGATTCCAGACTGGCCGCGCGCTGCAACACTTGCTCGACCGAGTATTCGCCGAACGCCACCACGTCGGCCAGACTCGGCTTGCCGGTGGTCACGGTACCGGTCTTGTCCAGCACCAAACAACTGATGTTGCCGGCGCTCTGTAAGGCTTCGCCGCGCCGGATCAATATGCCGGTTTGCGCCGCCCGGCCGACCGCGACCATCACCGAAATCGGGGTGGCCAAACCCAGCGCGCACGGGCAGGCGATGACCAGCACCGTCATCGCGGTGACGAAGGCGTAACCCAGCGATGGCGACGGTCCGAATATCAGCCAAACCAAAAAGGTGAACGCGGAAATGCCGACCACGGTCGGCACGAATACCGCCGAAATGCGGTCGGCCAGCTTGGCGATGGCCGGCTTGCTGTTCTGCGCCTGACGCACGCTTTGGATGATTTGCGCTAGCGCGGTATCCCGGCCGATTCGGGTGGCGCTGAACAAAAAGCTGCCGTGCAAGTTCATCGTGCCGGAAGCCACATTGGAGCCGACCTGCTTTTCGACCGGAATCGACTCGCCGGTCAACATCGCTTCGTCGACGCTGGAATGGCCTTCCAGCACCACGCCGTCCACCGGAATTTTTTCGCCGGGCCTGACCCGCAAGGTTTCGCCCAAACCGACCTGCTCGATCGGCACGTCGATTTCGGCGCCGTCGCGAACCACGCGGGCGGTTCGCGGTTGCAGACCGATCAGGGCACGTATCGCCGCGGAGGTTTTACCGCGCGCGCGGGTTTCCAAGGCACTGCCCAAATTGATGAAGGCCAAAATCACCGCCGAGGCTTCGAAGTAGGCGTGCGCCGACAACGACGGCAATTGCCCGGAAAAATCGATGACGACGCAAGAATACAACCAGGCCGAGCCGGTGCCCAGCGCGATCAGCGTGTCCATATTGCTTTGCCGAACTTGCAGCAGCTTCACCGCGCTGACGAAAAAATGTCCGCCGGAATAAAACATCACCGCCAGCGTCAGCAAGGCGACGATGGACCAAAAGTCGGCGCCGGCGGCGGTACCCATCGCCGGAAACCAGTCCATATGGGCACCCAACATCAGCGGCACGCCCAGCGCGCCGGCGACCTTGGCCTTGTTCATCAAATCGCGATAGCGCCGTTCTTCCTGCTCTTCCTCCTCGCGCGGGTCTTCCAGACCTTCCATCACCGCCGCGTCGTAGCCGGCTTCCCGTAGCGAACGCTTCATCGCTTCATGGTCGGCGGCACCGGTGACGGTCGCGGAATGGTCGGCGAAATTAACGGCGACCGATTCGACGCCCGGCACTTGTTGCAACGCGGTTTCGACGGCGGCAATACAGCCCGCGCAACGCATGCCCAGAATCGACAGGCGGGTTTCGGCGGTTTGAACTTGGTCAGTGGTCATTGAATATCCCCGGCATTTGCCGTTGTTGCGACTTGATCGTTGGCACCGGCGGTCGGCACCTTGACCAGGTACGCGCGCATCGCGATTTATTCGACTTTGAAACCGGCTTCGACGATGGTGTCCTCGATTTCATCGAGGTCGGTCTGGGTCGGATCGTACTCGACGTCCACCCGTTTTTCGGTATGCGAGGCTTTTACGGCTATCACGCCCGGCACCGCCGACAGTTTTCCGACGATGTTATTCTCGCAACCGCCGCATTTCATACCCGTTACCGCTAAAGACGCTATTTCCGACATAGAGTTCTCCCAAAGTTGTTGAAATCCGAATCGGCGGGTCACTCGACGAGCGCGGCACGCTCGTGTATAAAACCCCACCAAGCTTCATGATAGAGGATGCACGGGGGGAGCCGCAACGCATGACAGATTTTCTAATCGGCCGACAGCCGATATTGGACCGGGATTTAAGCACCTTCGCTTACGAAATTCTGTTTCGGGGCAAGGACTTCGATCTGAGTCAACAGGATGGGGCAGCCAACGCGACCCGCCAAGTCATTACCGACACCATCCTGGAAATCGGCCTGAACGAATTGGTCGGCCCACATAAGGCCTTCATCAACTTTACCGGCAGGAACTTGCTGGACAACATACCGCTACACTTGCCCAAGGACCGCATCGTCATCGAAGTCCTGGAATCGGTCGCGGTCGACGACGCCATCGTCGCCAATTTGAAGGCCCTGTCCGAATTGGGCTACACCATCGCGCTGGACGACTTCGTGTTGACGCCGGAATGGCGGCCGTTGCTGGAAATCGCCGACATCGTCAAACTGGACGTCATGGCCGACGGCCTCGAAAAATCCCACGCCTTGATCACCGAGCTCAAAGGTTACGGGCTGAGCCTACTGGCCGAGAAAGTCGAAACCCACGAGGAATTTCAAGCCTTGAAGGAATGGGGCTGCGAACTGTTCCAGGGGTTTTTCTTCAGCAAACCCAATCTGGTGGAAGGCAAGCGCCTCGGCGTCAGCCAGGCCTCCGCTATCCGGCTAATGTCGGCCGTCAACCAGCCCGATGTCGAGTTTTCGGAGATCGGCCGCATCGTCTCTCAAGATGTCGGTCTGAGTTTTAAGCTGCTGCATTACATCAATTCGGCGTTTTTCGCGTTGCCGCGCAAGATCGAATCGATTAAGCACGCCATCGTCTGCCTGGGGCTCATCGAGGTCAAACGCTGGGTCAACATCCTGACGCTGTCGTCGCTAAGCGACAAGCCCTCCTCGGTTCTACAAAACGTATTAGTCCGCGCCAAGCTCTGCGAACTGCTGGCGCAGGAAACCGGCCAGGACAGGGAGCTGTTTTTCTTCGTCGGCATGCTGTCCGGCCTGGATGCCTTGCTGGACATGCCGTTACCGAAAGTTATCGAACAGCTGCCGCTGTCCGACGATATAATGCAAGCCGTGCTGGAATACGCGGGCGGCCCCGGTGAAGCGCTCAAGTTTTGCGTCGCTCACGAGCGTTGGGAACCGTCCTTGGGGTCGTATCGGGGCGTTTCGCATACTCGAATCGGCCAACTGTATTTGGAAAGCATCGATTGGTGGGCCAAATGCGTGTTTCCGCTGTTAAGTACTTAAATGTCCCGTTACCGGTGGTTTATGAAAAAATCGATATTCTTGGCTCTGTCGACCCTGGTGGTCAGCTTTCGGTTAACGGCCGGAGAATTGGCGGAAGTCGGCGCCGAGCAATTGCTGGACATGCAAAAAAACCAAAACGCACTGGTGATTGATGTGCGTACCGAACAGGAATGGCAGGCGTCCGGCGTGATCCCGCAAAGCCGCTTGTTGCAATCGTTCGACGCAAACGGCCAAATCGACCAGGAGGCCTGGAGCAGCCAAGTCGAGAAATTGAAAACGTCACCGGATCAGCCGGTGATTCTGGTATGCCGGTCCGGCAACCGCAGCGCCAAACTCGGCAAATTGTTGGCCGAGCAAAAAGGCATGAACCAAATCTACCACCTGTCCAGCGGCATTCAAGGCTGGATCAAATCCGGCAAACCGGTCAAACCCAGTTGCGCGACGGTCGCTTGCAACTGAGATGACAATACAGACGCTGAGCAACCAGACGATCGCGCTGGCCGGTATCGCCCAGGCCTGCTCGCTCGTACACCAATTGGCCACCGCCGGCGCTTGCCCGTCCCCGGCGATGCAGAGCAGCATCGGCAGCCTTCTGAAAATCGACTCGGACAGCGTTGCCGAGGTGTACGGCGGCATTGCTGGCGTCACTCACGGACTCGAGCAGTTGCAGCGACAATTGGCAAATCGAGAACAGGCCAGCGCGGAACAGACCCGCTACGCCGCCCAACTGGTCTATCTTCAAAAAAAACTGTCCGGCAAAACCGAGATGCAGGATAACATCCGGGCAGGCATCGCTAGAGCGCAAGCCCAGTCCGAGCATTTCGGCATCCTGCACGAAAACGTCCTGGCCAATTTAGCCGACATCTATCACAGCTCCATCAGTACCCTGCAACCGCGCATCATGGTGGCGGGCGACCCCCAATATCTGGGCAACCAAGCCATCGTCAATAAAATCCGGGCCTTGTTGCTGGCAGGCATCCGCTCGACCTTGTTGTGGCGGCAGTGCGGAGGCACGCGCTGGACCTTGTTATGGTCGCGCCGAAAAATTCAGGACGAAGCCCGATTTCTGCTGACGCAAATTTAAGGTCCGCGATGCCAGAGCTTCCCGAAGTCGAAACCAGCCGACGCGGCATCGCGCCGCACATCGAAGGTAAAACCTTTGCCTCGGTGGTTGTTCGCGAATCCCGCTTGCGCTGGCCGGTTCCCGCCGATCTGGCCGATCTGCTGACCGGCCGCCGGCTGCGCCGCATCGACCGGCGAGGCAAGTATCTTTTGTTCGACCTCGAAAACGGTACGCTGCTAATTCATCTCGGCATGTCCGGCAATTTGCGCATCGGTCAGGCCGGGCTGGCCCACGGCAAGCACGACCATCTCGATTTCGTGTTCGACGACAACACTTTGCTGCGCTATAACGATCAACGCAAGTTCGGCGCGGTGTTGTGGACGGCGGAAGTCCCCCATGCGCATCCGCTGTTGGCCGAACTCGGTCCGGAACCATTATCCGCCAACTTCGATCCCGCCTATCTTGCCGGACGTCTCGCCGGCCGGCAAGTGCCGATCAAACAGCTGATCATGGACAGCCACGTCGTCGTCGGAGTCGGCAATATCTACGCCAACGAATCCTTGTTTCTGGCCGGCATACAACCGACCCGACCGGCTTGCGGCCTCGGCGCCGACGACTGCGTCCGTCTGAGCGCCGCGATCAAAACCGTGCTGGAACAAGCCATCGCCCAAGGCGGCACCACGCTGCGCGACTTTACCGACGCGCAAGGCAAACCCGGCTATTTCAAACAATCGTTGCGGGTATACGGCCGGGGCGGCGAACCCTGTTTAAGCTGCCGGGAACCGGTCCAACACCTGAAAATCGGCCAGCGCGCCAGCTATTTCTGCCCCACTTGCCAGCAATAGATCGTTCATGGCGGTATTATTTTTCAATTTAAGAGACGTTCCGTTCGACGAAGCCGACGACATCCGCCAACTGCTGACCGAACACGAGATCGGCTTTTACGAAACCTCGGCCGGCAATTGGGGCATTTCGACCGCGGCAATCTGGCTGTACGATGCCGACGATCTGGAACAGGCCCGCGCGCTGTGCGACGCCTACCAAGCCGAACGCGCCGAAACCCAGCGCGAGCTGTATCGGCTACGCAAACTGCAAGGCCAACACACCGGTTTTTGGCGGCATAACCTCGGCCAACCCTTACATTTTCTCAGTTACAGCGCATTGATCGCCGCGGTCGGCTACGCCTCGGTAAAATGGTTGTTCGATTTGGGACTGTGAAGCGCCGCCGGACCGGCGCTTTCCGCGTCGGACCGGCGACACTGAAAACGGCTTAACGCGTTTTCAGGATGGTTAGCAGTTTTTGGGCGTGCTCGGCGGCTTCGACGCCCAAGTCGGTCAAGTAACCGCCGTCGGCTTGGCTCACCAAACCTTTGTCGTGCAAACGTCGCGCGGCCGCAATCAAGGCCGGCTCGGCGTTACCGTGCACCTTGACCCCCTCCTGAATCGACTCCAGGTTATACAGCGCCAACAGCCGAATCTCGGCGTATAAGTCTTCGTTCAATGGCATAAAGTCTCCCCTCTGTTATTGTTGATTTTCCATGATGGTCGTTGCCAGCCAACTATAGACGCGTTTGACCAGCAACGGGTAATTTTGCCGATAAGCGTGATCGTCGCCGTCGATGCGGATCTGCCGGTAAACCGGATTCTCCTTACCGGCGACGCGGCGCTTGGCGGCGGTTTCCGTCACGTCCGGCCAGTCGGCTTCGGCGTAAACGTCGAGCAACGGCAGATTGATATTCTTCACGAAGCTTAGGGTTTGCACGCCGGCCTGACTGCTATCCGGCACCGGCAAACTGATCGCGGCAAACGCGACGACATTGACCGGGTTCCGGCTGAGGCGGGCGGCCGCCATCGCCGCGCCGATGCCGTAACCGACCATCGCGATTTGCTTGGCGCCGATTTTGATCGCATGATCGATGGCCGCTTGAATCCGGGCGTCGGCCTCGCCAACCAACGGGTAATAGTCTTCCAGCGCCGCGCCAGCTTCGCGCAACGGTAACTGTATCGCCAAACTCGCCCAGCGGTGCCGCGGCAACACCGTGCGTAGTTCGCGGATCAGCGGTTGCTGATCGGGATGGCCATCCGCGTCGTGCAGAATGATGACCACCTGCTCGTTAGCGGTTTTTTCGGCATCGACAAACAACGCTAAAAATCGCCCGCCGTCCCCGGTTTGCAGCCACACCGCTTCGCCGATGGCCGGTTGCTGCTGAATCGCATCGGCATAGGCCTGCTCGCGGGCCGGATCGCCCGCCGATGCCGAAAACGCCAAGCAAACACCGCAAAACGCGATCGCCAGACGCATCGCTCAACCCTTGCTGTAAAAACCGCTGAAGGTGTAACGCTCGTGCAAATGCCGCAGCAAGACCATGATCACAGAAGCCACCGGCAAGGCCAGCAACACGCCCAGAAAGCCAAACAAACGGCCGCCGGCCATCACCGCGAACATCACCGCGACCGGGTGCAAGCCGATCTTGTTACCGACCAACCAGGGCGTCAACACCATGCCCTCCAAGCTCTGCCCCACCGCGAATACCATCAGCACGGGTAATAAATGTACCGCGTCTTGAAATTGCAGCAGCGCGGCAATGCAGGAAAACACAATGCCGACCAAAGCCCCCATGTAAGGAATGAAACTGATCAAACCGGCCGTCATACCGATCACCAGCGCCAATTCCAAATCGACCAGCCATAAACCGATGCTGTAAATGCCGCCCAGGGCCAACATCACGTAAAACTGGCCGCGCAAGAAGGCGCCGAGGACATCGTCGGCCTCGGCGGCCAGCGCGCCGACCGTAGCGGCGTAACGTCGCGGAAACAGATCGTGAACGCGCTCGACCAACACATCCCAGTCGCGCAACAAATAAAACGTGATGACCGGTATCAGCACCAGATTCATCAACCAGCCGATGATCACCGCACCGGAGTGCGATACCGACTGCATGAAGTTTTCGAATACCCCGCCACCGTCCTGCCACTGGTTTTTGATCAAGGTGCTCAGCTGCTCGATATGCAAGGGCCGGACGCCGCGGCCCAAATATTTTTGCAGCACCGGAATCACGGTACGATTCAGCCAGTTCAAATAGGCCGGCAGTTTGTCGATGAACTCGCCGATTTGGTATTCCAAGGCCGGGATGACCACGATCAGCAGTGCGGCGATCGCCAGCGAAATGCCGGAAAACACCAGAACCACCGCGACCGTGCGACTCAAGCTTCGTCCTTTAAAGTCCAGCGCTTCCAGTCTGTCAACCAGCGGGTCGCCAAGATAAGCCAGCACTGCCGCCACCGCGAACGGCATCAGCACCGGCGACAGCAAGTAAATCAATGCGGAAGCACCAATCAGAAAAGCCAGCACTAACCATTTTTGCGAATCGCTGAGATCTCCCATCGTCCTCTCCTATTCGGCGGGTTGCCGCCGGGCTTTCCAGACTTCGATGACGATAGGTAGAATTGAAATCACGATGATGGCCAGGATCGCCAGTTCGAAGTTTTTCTTGACGACCGGAATATTGCCGAAAAAATAGCCGGCGAACACGCAAATCAGTACCCAGGCCAGGCCGCCGATCAGATTAAACAGCAGGAAATCCCGGTAACGCATTTTGCCGATACCGGCCACAAACGGCGCGAAGGTGCGAACGATGGGTACAAAGCGCGCCAACACAATCGTTTTACCGCCGTAGGTATCGTAAAAAGCTTGGGCCTTCAACAAATGCTGGTGGTTGACCCAACTCAGCGTAAAGGCTTTTTGACCGATGCTCCGTCCTATCCAATAATTAACGGTATCGCCCAGCACCGCCGCCAGCGCCAACAGGCTCAATAAAGTCGGCATCTCGAAAGACTCCAGCGCCGCGAACGCGCCGGCCGCGAACAACAAGGAATCGCCGGGCAGGAACGGCATCACGACAAAACCGGTTTCGATAAAGATCACCGCAAACAAAATCGCGTAAGTCAAAGTACCGTACTCGCCGATCAAATCGGCCAAGTGTTTATCGATGTGCAGCAATAC
This sequence comes from Methylomonas sp. LWB, assembly GCF_001856095.1. Lineage (NCBI taxonomy): Bacteria > Pseudomonadati > Pseudomonadota > Gammaproteobacteria > Methylococcales > Methylococcaceae > Methylomonas > Methylomonas sp. LWB. Next base: position 58,327 of record NZ_MKMC01000013.1, on the reverse strand, counting down.
GTCGAGCAAGAAATGCAGCCAATCCATGTTCAATCCGTTAAGTTGATGAAGTCGGCTCATTATAGCCCGGAGCGACCGGCCGCCGCCGAATTCGCGCCGAAGCGCCCGGCGTGCCAAGCAAGACCGCCTAACGGCTCAATACCTAACCGACACGTTCTCGTTGGACAACAAACGGCGCAAGCGAATCAACAGCTCATCGGCCGGCCGGACCCGCCACTCTTCGCCAAGTTGCAACGCGGCCTTGTCGCGGGCGGTGCGATAGTCGATCTGGACCGGGCAATTGCCGCCGCGAAACGGCGCCAGGATGTCCTGCAAACGCGCCGGCCAATCGCCGCTCAAACTGCGGTTGGCGGTATCTATCGTCAATTGAATACCGCGAGAAAACAGCTCGCGGGCTTCCTCGATGCCGTAAAGTTTCTCAGCGGTCATCCGCAAACCGTTGGTAAAGTCGTCCATCGCCAACGAGCCTTCGGCGACCAGGATCGTGTCCTTGCTGAGCAGATTGCGGTATTTGTCGAAGATGCCGCTAAACGCGGCGACTTCCAAACGGCCGGTGCGGTCGTCCAGCGTCGCGAAGCCCATCATCTTGCCCTGCTTGGTCTGACGGGTACGCATTTCGACGATCAGCCCGGCGACCCGCGCCTCCATCTTGCCGCGCGCCCGGCCGGCGTCGACTTCCAGACTGCCCAGCGTACCGTGGGTGATGTGTTTGAGCTCCGGCAGATATTCGGCGATCGGATGGCCGGACAGAAACAAACCCAGGGTTTGCTTCTCGGCTTCCAGTTTTTCTTTTTCGGTCCACGGTTCGACGGCGGTGGAATAGGCGTCGGCCTCGTTATCGCTTTCCTCGACTTCGACGCCCAAGCCGAACAAGTCGTTTTGGCCGGCCAGCGCCATTTTGCCATGTTGCTCGGCCACTCTGAGCGCGGTAGTCAGTTCGGCCATGTGGGCGGCACGGTTCGGATCGATGGTATCCAAGGCGCCGGCCTTGATCAGCGCTTCCAGCACTCGTCGGTTGACCTTGCGCAGATCGACGCGCTTGCACAAATCGTACAAACCCGAATACGGCCCGTTGGCGTTGCGCTCCTTCAGTAAATCCTCTATCGCGTTTTCACCGACACCCTTGATCGCGCCGATGCCGTAGACGATCTGGCCCTGGTCGTTGACCGTGAAGCGAAAATCGGACAGATTGACGTCGGGTGGCCGGATTTGCAATTTCATCTCCCGGCATTCCTCGATCAACACCACCACCTTGTCGGTGTTGTCCATATCGGAGGACATCACCGCCGCCATGAAGGCCGCCGGATAATGCGCCTTCAGCCAGGCGGTCTGGTAAGCAACCAATGCATAAGCCGCCGAGTGCGACTTGTTGAAACCGTAGCCGGCGAATTTCTCCATCAAGTCGAACACGTAGGTGGCGATACCTGCGTCGATCTGGTTGGCGACCGCACCGGCCATGAACTTTTCCCGTTCCTTGGCCATTTCCTCGGGCTTCTTCTTACCCATCGCCCGCCGCAGCATGTCGGCGCCGCCCAGCGTGTAGCTTGCCAGTTCGCGGGCGATCTGCATCACCTGTTCCTGATAGAGAATTACGCCGTTGGTCGGCTTCAGGATAGGTTCCAGCAGCGGATGGGCGTATTCGGCCTTGGCGCCGTGCTTGACGTTGATGTAGTCGTCGACCATGCCCGATTCCAACGGACCGGGCCGGAACAGCGCCACCAACGCAATGATGTCGTCGAAGCAGTCGGGTTTAAGCTTTTTGATCAGCGCCTTCATGCCGCTGGATTCGAGCTGGAACACCGCCGTGGTCTGGGCCTTCTTCAACAGCTCGTAACTGGGCAGGTCGTCGCGCGGGATTTGAGCAATGTCCACCGGCGGCTCGCCCTTCGCGGCGCGCTGGCGGTTAATCGTTTCCAGCGCCCAGGCTATGATGGTCAGGGTCCGCAGCCCCAAAAAGTCGAACTTAACCAGGCCGACCGCCTCGACGTCGTCCTTGTCGAACTGGGTCACCAAGTTGCCGCCGCCCTGCTCGCAATACAGTGGCGAAAAGTCGGTCAGTTTGGTCGGCGAGATCACCACGCCGCCCGCATGCTTGCCGGCGTTACGCGAGATGCCTTCCAGTGCGCGGGCCATGTCAATCAACTGCTTGACCTCTTCCTCGGCCTCGTACAAGTCCTTGAGTTCCGGGCTTTCCTTCAAGGCCTTGTCCAAGGTCATGCCGATTTCGAACGGAATCAGCTTGGCTAGCCTATCGACGAAACCGTAGGCATGGCCCATCACCCGGCCGACGTCGCGAATCACCGCTTTGGCCGCCATCGAACCGTAGGTGATGATCTGCGACACGTGGTCGCGACCGTAATGGCGGGCCACGTAGTCGATCACCTCGTCGCGGCGTTCCATGCAAAAGTCGATATCGAAGTCGGGCATCGACACCCGCTCCGGATTCAGGAAGCGCTCGAACAGCAAGTCGAACTCGATCGGGTCGAGGTCGGTAATCTTCAAGGCGTAAGCCACCAGCGAGCCGGCGCCCGAACCCCGGCCCGGTCCGACCGGAATGTCGTTATTCTTGGCCCACTGGATGAAGTCGGCGACGATCATGAAGTAGCCGGGAAAGCCCATCTGCACGATCACGCTCAATTCGGTTTCCAGCCGCTCGTCGTAGACCTTGCGGTTTTCCTCGAACGAGCCATTGCCGACCGGCGCGTGCTGCTGCAAGCGTTCTTCCAATCCCTCGCGCGACGCCTGCTTGAAATAATCGGCCAGCGTCATCCCCTCGGGGACTTCGAAATCGGGCAGGAAATTTTCGCCCAAGCGCAATTCCACGCTGCAACGCTTGGCGATTTCGACGCTGTTTTGCAAGGCTTCCGGCAAGTCGGCGAACAGCGCCAGCATTTCCTCGGCGCTGCGCAAATATTGCTGCTCGGTGTAATCCTTCGGCCGGCGGCTGTCGTCCAAAACCCGACCTTGATGGATGCAGACCCGCACTTCGTGAGCGTCGAAATCGCTCCGATTCAAAAAGCGCACATCGTTGGTCGCGACGACCGGCAAGTCCAATTCGGCGGCCAAATCCGCCGCCAGCTTGATGTAACGCTCCTCGTCCGGTTTGCCGACGCGCTGGACTTCTAGGTAAAAACTGTCCGGGAACAAACCGGCCCAGAATTCGGCGCAAGCCTTAGCCAGGGCAAAATTTTCCGACAACAGGGCCGCGCCAACATCGCCCTGCATTGCGCCGGACAAGGCGATCAGACCTTCGTGGTTTTCGGCTATCCAGGCTTTTTGCAGCATCGGAATGCCTTGATGCTGGCCTTCCTGGTAACCCCTCGACACCAGTTCGGTCAAGGTCACATAACCCCGTTGATTGCGAGCCAACAAAGTCAGGCGGTGCGGCGCGGCCGGTTCGTCGTCGTTGTAAATCAGCACATCGGCGCCGGCGATCGGCTTGATGCCGGCGCCTTGCGCGGCTTTGTAGAATTTGACCAACGAGAACAGATTGCTCTGCTCGGTAATCGCCGCCGCTGGCATATTGAATTCGCCGAGCTTTTTGACCAGCGGCTTGATGCGGACGATACCGTCAACCAGTGAGAATTCGGTGTGGATGCGGAGATGGACGAAACCGGGTGTCATTGATCAAAATCTTGAAAAGGATTGATCGGGAACGTTGAGTCTATATAGCGTGGCATTGGCGTCTTTATAGTCGAGGTTATGGCCTAATTTCGACTTTAGTACCGTCCGGCACCAAAGCCCATATCTGTTCAATTTCCTCATTCGTTAGAGCAATGCAACCACGAGTCCAATCCATTAGGCTATGAAATTTGCCTATCCAGCCTAAACCATTTCGGAGGCCATGAATCATGATGTCCCCACCTGGTTCACATCCCTTTGCGAGGGCAAACTCCGATTGTATTCTTTCCGGGTAGGATAGCCGTAGCGCACGGTGATAGTTAGAATTGGCCTTGTGCTCTGTGACGCGGAATAACCCTTCTGGTGTTTTATTGTCACCCGCGCATTCTTTGGCACCGATTGGAGAGCGTCCAAGAGCAACCTTAAAGGATGCAATTGGGTTGTAACCGGCATAAACAGTCAGTAACCGTTTCGATTTTTCAACCACGACCATATCAGAAATCGGATTTTGTTCTGCATATATGGCAGATGAAAACACTACAATCAGCCAAGCAAATGCATTAACTAATTTGCTCATGCTTCTCTCACAAACTTGTCAAGTTTTTAACCGGCGCATACGACCGACGATGTTGCGGCGATACGCCCAATTCCGCCAATGCGCTCAGATGGGTTTTGGTCGGATAACCTTTGTGAACGGCAAATTGGTAACCGGGATAGAGTCTATCCAGCACGTCCATTTCCGTGTCGCGCGCGACCTTAGCCAGGATGGACGCGGCGGAAATTTCGGCGACCAAGGCGTCGCCGCCGACCACCGCTTCGCCGGGGCAAGCTATGCCGGGCAACCGGTTGCCGTCGACCATGATGTAATCGGGTTTGATCGCCAATTGGCTGAAAGCTCTGCGCATCGCGACGAAGGTGGCTTGCAAGATGTTGATGCGGTCGATTTCGCTGGCTTCGGCGCGGCCGACCGCCCACGCCAGTGCCTTGACCTTGATTTCGTCGGCCAGCAGCATGCGCTTTTTTTCGGTCAGTTTTTTCGAGTCGTTCAAACGGGCAATCGGCTTGGCCGGATCGAGGATCACCGCCGCCGCGACGACCGGACCGACGAGACAGCCTCGCCCCACTTCGTCGATGCCGGCGATCAGGCGTGAAGGATTAACGGAGGATGCCGCGGGTGACATTGCGCAAGAAACTGACCATATTGGAAAGTTCGTTGCTTTCGCCGGCCATGCCTTCCATCTCTTCGATGGCGTCTTCCAGGCGCAAGTTGTTCTTGTACAAGATTTTGTAGGCCTGACGAATCTGGCGTATCACTTCCGGCGATTTACCGTTGCGTTCCATGCCGACCGAATTGATGCCGTGCGGCCGGGTTGGCCGGCCGCCAACCATCACGAACGGCGGAATGTCCTGAGTAATCGCGCTACCCATCGCCGAGAAGCTGTACTCGCCGATCTGGGTGAATTGATGGACCAGCGTAAAGCCGCCGAGAATGGCGTGATCGCCGATGTGTACGTGGCCGGCAATCGACGCACCGTTCGCCATGATCACGTGGTCGCCGATCTCGCAATCGTGAGCCACATGGGTATAGGCCATGAACAGATTATCGCTGCCGATCAACGTCAAGCCTTTATCCTGCAGCGTGCCGCGATGCATCGTGCAGAATTCGCGGATCACGTTGCGGTCGCCGATTTCCAACCGAGTCACTTCGTCGGCGTACTTTTTGTCTTGCGGGTCTTCGCCTATCGACGAGAATTGGTAAATCTTGTTGTCGCGGCCGATCGCGGTTGGACCTCGAATAACCACGTGCGGCCCGATTTCGGTGCCGGCGTCGATTTGCACTTCGGGACCGATGACGCTGAACGGACCGACCGAAACGTCTTCGGCCAATTCGGCCTTGGGATGGACTACCGCTCTGGAATCTATCATGACTTAGCTCGTCGCGACCGCGCACATGATTTGTGCGCCGGCCGCCAGTTCGCCATCGACTTCAGCGCGGCAGTCGAAAGACCATAGATGGCGTTTGTGTTTCAGATAGGTCACTTCCAGGCGCAACTGGTCGCCGGGCACGACCTGCTTTTTGAAGCGGGCGTTGTCGATGCCGGCCAAGAAGAAAGTGGTATTGCCCTGCCCCAATTTGTCGTCGCTTTTTGCGGTCAGTAGCGCGGTAGCTTGCGCCAGCGCTTCCAGGATCAGCACGCCGGGCATGATGGGTTGCGCCGGAAAATGACCTTGGAAAAACGGCTCGTTGAAACTGACGTTTTTAATACCGACCAATTTCGCGCCGGGTTCGCACTCGACGACTCTATCAACCAACAAAAAGGGATAACGGTGCGGGAGAAGTGCCTGAATTTGCAATATGTCTAGCGTACCTGTCATGATGGTCCGGAGTCGGTGGAGGTAAACGAAAAAGGGAGCCAGCCGGCGGGCCGTCTCCCTCGCTTTGAAGTCGGCGTTTCCGACGGAAACGCTCTTGAATTATTGCGACAGCGTTTCGAGCTTTTGTTGTACCCGCGCGGTCACGTCGATTTGGTCGTTGGCGTAAATGACGCCGTCGGTCAGCAGCAGGTCGAACGACTCTTCCTTGGCTAACGCTCTTACTGCTTCGACGATACGTTTTTGCAGGTTACCCAGTTCTTCGTTGCGGCGCATATTGAAGTCTTCGCTGAACTCTTGCTGAGCTCTGGCCGCATCGCGTTTTTTATCCAAAATGTCTTTTTCCAAACGGTGGCGTTCTTCTTCCCCCATCACAGCGGAATCCCTGCCGAGTTTGTCTTCCAAGGTTTTGATTTCTTTTTGCTGAGAAACCAAAGCTTTATCCCGAGGCGAAAATTCGGTTTCCAAACGCGTTTTTGCTTTCGCTGCCTGCGGGGCCTTCTCCAATACTTTTGCCACGTTGACGAAACCGATCTTCAGTTCCGCGTGACTAACGCCAGCAAACGCCATCAGCGTTAAGAATAAAGCAATACTTTTTTTCATGGTAATAACCATCTCCGGTTAAATTGTGTTAAGACAGAACGCAAGCCCGATTATAGGGTAAAACTGCCTTGAACTGAACTAAAATCCCGAGCCGAACGTGAACTGGAAGGCCTGAGTTCTATCTCCAGACTCGGAATTGAGCGGTTGAGCCACGCTGACCGCCAACGCGCCGAACGGCGACAGCCATTCCCCGGACAAGCCCACCGAATAGCGGAAATATTTGCGCAAATCGCCGGTGCTCAAGCCCGGCGACAAGGTACCGGCATCGACAAACGAGCCGATCCGCACCGACTTGACGTCGCTCAAAAACGGAATCGGGAAAAACAATTCGGCCTTACCGATCAGCTTGGTCGCGCCGCCGATCGGACGATTGGTGTAGGCATTCGAGTTGAGCGTAGTCGCGTCGATCACGCCCAGCGTATTCTGCATGAAGCCGCGCACGTCGCCGGTACCGCCGGCGAAATAGTTTTCGAAGAACGGCAAACCGTCCGTGCTGCCGTAGCCGCCACCGTGAGCCACCTCGCCCAATAAGCGGAACGTGAAATCGTTGGATAGCGGAAAGTAGTGTTGGTGCTTATAGCCGACCTTGTAATACTCGAGATCGCTGCCCGGTATCGTCGCCAACGCCGAAATCCGCTGCTGGCCGCCGCTATGCGCGAAGGTAGCCCGATCCAACGTGTCGTGGGTCCAACCGGCCGACGTGGACAAACTGGTAAAGCTTTTCGAGCGAATTTGACCGCTGGTATATTTGGTAAAGCCGAGAAACTTCAGAATGGTATCGGACGAATACGCGGTATTTTCGATTTCGGTCCGTTTCAATTCCAGGTCGAAACCCACCCTGTCGAATTCGTTTAGCGGAATGCCGAAGTTGACGCCGGCATTGGTGATCGTCGTGTTATACGCAGCCAAGTTGGCGGCATAGGCGTTACGCGAGGTATAGCCCAAATTGTAACCGAGCGACACACCGTCCAGCGTGTAGTAAGGATCGGTGAAACCCAAGTTGTAACGGGTCAAGATGCTACTGTTGTTGAACGCGAAATCCAGCCGCTTACCGGTACCGAAGATGTTGTCCTGCGACACATTGGCGTTGAAAATGATGCCCTGCACCTGCGAGTAACCGATACCGGCCTGCAAGTTACCGGAGGCTTTTTCCTTGACGGTGTAATTGACGTCGATCTGGTCGGCCACGCCGGTCACTGGCGGCGTTTCCACGCCGACTTCCTCGAAATAGCCCAAGCGGTCCAGACGAGTCTTGGTGCGCTCGATCTTACTGCTAGCCGCCCAACTGGACTCCATTTGCCGGGCCTCGCGGCGGATCACTTCGTCGCGGGTCTTGGTGTTGCCCTTCACGTTAATTCGTCTGACGTAAACCCGTTTACCCGGATCGACGAAAAAAGTCATCGCCACCGTTTTGGATTGCTCGTTGATTTCCGGCACCATATTGACGTTGGCGAAGGTATAACCTTCGTCACCCAGCCGGTCGGAAATCGCCTTCGAGGTCTCGGTGGCGTTTTTACGAGAGAAAATTTCCCCAGGTCCGACCTTAACCAGTTTGATCAAGTCCTCGGGCGGCACGATCAACTCGCCGGACAATTTGACCTTTTCCAGCGTATACACCTCGCCTTCCTTGACGTTGATCGTAATGTAGATTTCCTTCTTATCGGCGGTGATATCGACCTGGGTCGATTCGATCGAAAAATTGATGTAGCCGCGATCCAGATAATACGAACGCAGCTTTTCCAAATCGGCCGATAACTTTTGCTTGGAGTACTGGTCGTCCTTGGAATAGAAGGACAGAAAATTGGTGGTGCTGAGTTCGAATTCCTTGCGTAAGGCATCGCTGGCGAAGGTTTTATTGCCGACGATGTTAATCTGCTTGATCTTGGCCACCCGGCCCTCGGAAATCTCGATGCGGATGCCGACCCGGTTGCGGGTCAGATCGGTGACCTCGGTCTTGATCTTCAAGCCGTATTTACCGTGGCTGAAATATTGGCGGCGCATCTCCTGCTCGACCTTGTCCAACACTTGCTTGTTGTAAACCTTGCCTTCCGCCAAACCAATTTTCTTCAAGGCTTCGGTCAAGTCTTCCTTCTTGATGTCCTTGTTGCCTTCGATGACGATCTTGGCGACCGACGGCCGTTCGACCACGGTCACGATCAAGGTATTGCCGTCGCGCTCCAGCGTGATGTCCTTGAAAAAACCGGTATTGAACAAGGAGCGGATCGCCGAGGCTTGTTTTTCGTCGGTGAAGGTTTCGCCAACCGATACCGGCAGATAGTTGTATACCGTACCCGCCGAAATCCGTTGCAATCCCTTGACCTGGATGTCATCAACTACGAAGCTGCCGGCGTGGGCCAATTTGCCGGCCAAGGCACTCAGCAACAGTATTTGAAATAGCGGATTTTTCTTCACGCACTCAACCAAGATGTATAAATGGCGGCGATTGTAACACGCGTGCCCACCATTCTAGTGCGTTGAAAAGTAAATCATCGTTAATGCTGGCCGGGATTTTGCTTTACCTTTGAATTTCAAACGTAAACATCAACATTGCGAAATCCAACACAAAAAACAGCAGATAACAGCTTGATTTTATTTACGACGTCGTTGCTTTAACTCCAGCCCAAACGCAAACTGTCAATTCAACAGTCAAATGCGTTCCAAATCGTCTTAACAGCTTGTCCGACACCGATAAATCCGGGTTGTAAGGATTTTAATAGCAAGCCCTCTGGCGGAATCCAGCGACAAACGAGCACAAGACAATTTGGGCCATGAATCAAATGGGTTTGGGCGTTACCCAGATTTACCAAAAAACCACGTACTGGTAACGCTTGGGATTTTGCCAAACTGGCGTCTGAGATTGCTTACGTCAGAAATCGAGTCCTGATGGGTTACGGTATCAATCACTATCTGGAATACGGCCTATCGGTTCCTTGCTGCGATTCCAAACGTTCCGACCGGGCGATACGAATTGCTTTCGAGGCTATTAAACTGAATGGCCAATACAACGGCTAGCAAACCTCGCACAAACATTGGTTCGGCAAGGATACGGCTGATAGATCGGCGGCATTAACTATTACCGCGATAATCGGTTCGAACCAAGCCAAGAACAATTCGCCGAAATTTTTTATAGCGGCCGAATGTGCCGTGGACGCCGGGAATGAGGCCCTTCTTGAATCCGTAGAACAAGATGTGTGGGCTCTTCTTCATACAATGTCGTTAAATCAGTAAATTCTGCTCGATACACGCAACCGCGGCGGCCGAAGGTCTCATACCCAAGCATTCGGCTCGAATCAAAGGATTACCGCCGCGAGAAAACTCGATACATTCAAGAGTCAGCCGAGATACAAACCTAAGTTTCTAAGCCGACGCGCGCTTGGACCACGCCACCGCCGACCGCTAAGTCTCCGATCTGTTTCGCCGATGGCGTTTCGGGCCAGTGTCCTGTTCAGCGTTTCAAGCCGCCTCCCCCACCAACTCCAAGCCCCTAAACACCGAGCAGCGAATAAATACATCCAAGGTCGGCGCCAGTTGTTTTTGCATACAGAACTTGGCGACCAGCTTGGTTAGGCCCTTGATGTCGCGGCCGGAGGCGCCGGGGAACAGATCCACCAATTGCTCGATCAGTTCGTCCGAGATCGGCAGCGAGAACTGTTCGGTCATCACCTTCCAGATTTTGCGGCGGTCGGCGCTGTTCGGCGAGTGGTAGCGAATCATCGCGATGCAGCGGGAAATAATGGCTTCGTCGATGTCGTCGACCCGGTTGGTGGTCAGAAACAGCAGGCCGTTGAAGTATTCCAGCACCCGCAGGAACACGCCAACCACGGCATTGGAAGCCAGATTATCGGCGCGCTTTTTGATGTAAACGTCGGCCTCGTCGATCAGCATCACCGCGCCCCAGCGCTGGGCGCGGATCAGGGTTTCCTTCAGGGTTTTCTCCATTTCGGCGACGTTCAAGCCGAGCTGGCCGGAATGCACCCGATACAGCGGCCGCTTGATGATTTCCGAATACACCTCGGCGGTCAGGGTCTTGCCGACCCCGGCCGGCCCGGCGCACAGCACCGTGGTGCCGCCGGATTTGCCTTCGACGATGTCGTCCATCAGCATGTCCATTTCGGCGGTCAAGATGTCGATCAAATCGGTTTGCTCGGGCGGCAGGATCAGCTTTTGTTTCAGTTCCGGCTGGTAGACGTAGGGCTGCATATCGTCGACATGGACCCAGACGTGGTGGTGCAACTCCAGATGAAACAGCAGGATGTAGCCGTGTACCGGCAGTTCGGTGAACAAGCCCTTGCCGACCTCGGCCTTGGCTTGCTCCATCTGGCTCTCGGTTTTGCTGTCGTAGCGCATGCTTTTGCCGGCCTTGCGCAAATAGGTACCGAAGATGTCGCCGGAGGCTTCCAGCGTCAGCACCCGGTCGCTGAGGATATTTTCGTCGTTGACCAGCCGGCACGCGCCGCCGCCGGACGACAGCACCACGGTATTTTTGCGGGTCCAGTCGTTGCTGCGGTGGCTGGCGGTCGGGTCTTCGGCGTAGATGCCGGTACCCCAACCGGAGAATTGCTCGCCGTAGCGGCCGCGCCAATCGAAATAGCGGGCGGCCGCGTCATCGTAACTGGCCGTCAACTCGGCGGTCTCCTTCAAATAACCCTTGCCGGCAAAGATTTCGGGAATGGTTTTGTGGTCCAGATCCTTGCCGCGGATCACCAGGGTTTCGATGGCGATCTTGCCCTTGCTGTTGGCTTTTAATTCGATCAGGATGCGCCCGGCTTCTTCCTCGCCCGGCGGCGTGTAATCGACGCGGGTAACTAAATAAGCCAGGGTTCGGCCGCCATGCTCGACGTGAAACAACCAGCCGTGAATCGCGCCGTCCAACAAGTAGCTCGCGATGTCCGGCAGCAGTTTTTCCAGATCGTCCGGTCCGTAGCGGCGGTGATCGTCGGTTAAGGCTTGCCGCAACGCCGTCAGCAGCGCGGCCTGTTGCTGATAACTCTCGCCTTGTTGGGCGTAAATGCCGGCCAACGTTTCCATCTCGACGCCGCTGAGTTGATCGTAAAACACCTGGGCTTTATTGCCGAAACGCAGTTGCTCGTTCAAGCCGGTCAGGCGCGGGTGAGCGGTCAACAGTTGCTGAAGATGCGGTTTATCTATGGACAGTTTCATCGAACGATTCCTTATCAAAGCGGCGAAAAACAAAATGGGTTAGCGAGCGTGGACTCGCGGTCGAGGCAAAATCAACGCTGGTTACTCTGAACACCGGTGAGCGAGACATCTCTGTGTCGGAAGGTCTTCGATCGCGGTTAAAGCCGCGCTTACACCCACCTTTTTCAATCTCCCGAACGCAAGCTCTTTCACAAACATTAGCCGGCTTCTGCTCCACTCAACCGGTGCTAGCCTCTCCGTCCGGTTGGGGTAACGCCAAACACAGCAATTCGGCCAAATGCAGCGGCTTGGCGAAGCCGCCGCCAACAATTTGTTCGCGGCAGGAAAATCCGCTGCCGACCAATAGCGCATCGGGCTCTGCGCGTAGCGCCGGGAACAAGGCCAGTTCAGCCATCGCCTGGGCATCGTCGTAATGTTCGGCTTCGACGCCGAAGTTACCGGCCATGCCGCAACAGGACGACTCGATCAGTTCGAACGACAAGCCGGGAATTTGCTTCAAAATTTTGCGGACCGACTTGATCGAGCCGACCGCTTTCTGGTGGCAATGACCGTGCAGCAGCACCCGCGGTTGACTCGGGATCGCTTGAAAAACCAGATTCCAGCGCTTGGCGCTTTGCTCGCGGACGATAAACTCTTCCAGCAGTACGACTTTTTCGGCCAAGTTACGGGCCGATTCGCCCAAACCCAATTTCAGGTACTCGTCGCGTAAACTCAGAATACAGGACGGCTCCAGACCGACGATGGCGCGGCCGGCGTCGATATGCTCGCTCAACGCGGCCAGCATCCGGCGAGCCTCGGCGCGAGCTTGGTCGAGCATGCCGTTGGCAAAATAGGTGCGCCCGCAACATAGCGGCCGCTGGTCTTTATCGGTGGGGGACGGTGCCGCGACATGGACGTGGTAGCCGGCCGCCGTTAGCAAATTTTTTGCCGCCTCGGCCGAGGCCGGGTTGAAGTAGTAATTGAAGGTGTCGACCAGCAGCACGACTTGCCGGTCGCTCAACTCCGGGTGCAGGACCAAACTGGATTGTCGCGGGACTTGGAACGGACGCTCGGCCGGCAGCGGCAATTCGGCCTTGGCGCTGATGCCCAACACCGATTGCGCCAGTTTGGCCAGCAGCGGCGAACGGTTGCGCCACGCGATCAACCGACGCAGCACCGGCCACTTCAGTAATTTGGGCAGATGCCCCCACAATTGGTGACGCAACGGCAGGCCGCGCCGGGCCGCTTGCTGAGCCAGGAATTCGGCCTTGATCGCCGCCATGTCCACTTCGTTTTCGCATTCGCGCCTGCAACCCTTGCAAGCCACGCACAGATCCATCGCGGCGACCAAGGCAGGATCGAACAGCGCTTCCGCGTCGTCGGCGTTCAGCGCGGCTTTCAGCAACTTAACCCGTCCGCCCGGCGACAAATCCGGATTGCCGCTAACCCGAAAGCTCGGGCACATCACGCCCTTGTCGGCCTGCTGCTGGCATTGCTTGCTGCCGATGCAAACCGCGATCGCCTTGGCAAAATCGGCACCGTGCTTGGGGATGTCGGCGTAGGCATCGCCCATGCCGGCATTGCGGTAGGACGACCAGTCCAATAACAACTTCATAAATGCTGAACGAGTGAAAACCAGCATCAAGCAAAAACGAAGCCACCCTGCTCCGCCGCCCGAAATCGCTGGTTAGCGGCGAACGCAACGCGGCTGGGCCGGCGCCGTTTGTCGCAAAACCGACAATCAACGGCCGGCGCGAACGATTTACCACAGACTTTACGGGCTTAATCCGGCGAGAACCGTTGGAATAGCGACAACTCAACGATCAAGCCCTTGGCGTAAGCGCGGTTTCACCCGCCAACCCGGCTCAGCGCGTGGACTCGTCTATGCGCCGGATTAATTTCGGCACAAAACTTGCGGAAATTAGGCTTTCAAAAAATAACGAGGAAACCCACCGTGGAATTGGAAAACTGCGCCTGTCGCTATTTCATCAGCTACAGCGGCGTCAAGCTGCCGCTGAAACTGGTTAACGAACTGCCCGACGCAAGCCATCTGGAAAACCGCAACACCTACTTTCGCGGCTTTTTCGACGGCGACGAACGGCTATTGCTGCTGGAAAAACTGGTTTACGGCGACGTAGAACTGCGCCATCAATATAGCTATCACGGTAACGGCACGTTGAGCCAAGCGGAAATCACCGACGTGGACGGTGAGATCACGGTACTGAGCTTCGACGAAGCCGGTCAAGCGCTAGACTGATCGCACCGGGCCAAATCCGCTAGGTGTCGCGTTCCGGTTCGTTGGGATCGGTCAACTCCAGCAAATCGACGACATTGAGCTTGATCGCCAGCCGGGTCAGCTCGATGTCGCTGCCGACGCCCAATTTACGCTTGATCAGGTAATGGCTATTGCAAACGGTCTTGACGCTGATATTGAGCAGTTTCGCGATCTGTGCCGGCGTTCGCGCCGCGACCAATAAACGCAAAATTTCGAATTCGCGCGGTGTCAAGGCTTCCAAGGCCCAGCCCTCGCCGCCGAGTTTTTCCATCGCCAACGCTTGGGCCACGCTGCCGCTCAATACGTGACGGCCCCGCCGCACATCGCGGATGGCTTGCAACAGCGTTTCCGGGTCCTCGTTTTTACCGATATAGCCCAACGCGCCGGCCCGACAGGCCTGCCAAGCGAACGCCGGATTCTGATGCATGCTGAATACCAGGATTTTGGCGCGGAGGTCGCGCTGGCGAATCCGGCCGATCAATTCCAAGCCGCTTTGGCCGGGCAAGCTCCAATCGGTGACGACCACGTCGGGATCGACATCCCGGAATAAGCCGTAAGCCGTCGCCGCATCGCCGGCTTCGGCCACCAACAACATATCGGGCTGCTTGGCCAGCAAGGCGCGATACCCCTCGCGAACGATGGCGTGATCATCGACCAGCAGGATGCGAATCGCCGCGCCGTTCATTCGACCGCCTGTTCCGGCAAGGGCAGACTGACCCGCACCCGCAGTCCGCGCGGTTGGCGCACGACCAACTCGAACCGACCGCCCAGCGCGGTCACCCGCTCGCGCATGCCTACCAAGCCAATGCCTGGGCCGTCCGCAAACGGTAGGCCTTCGGCACATCCGTCGTCGCTAATCGTCAATTCGGCGCGCTCGGCGATCGTCAAGCAAATCTCGGCCAGACCGGCGCCCGAATGCTTGGCGATATTGTTGATCCCCTCCTGCACCAAGCGGTAAATCGCAGTGGCGGCGTCCGCCGACAAGAGCCGGCAGTCGCCGTCTATTTTTAGCGCGTAGCGGGTGTGGTTGGCGGCCGGCCGTTGCCAGGATTGCACCAAACCATCCAGCGCGGCCGCCAAACCCAGCTCGTCCAATTCCGCCGGCCGCAGCCGGGTCGTCAAGCCGCGCAACCCTTCATGTAACCCCCGTGTGTAGCGAGCAATGCGTTCGGTTTCGGCCAACAGTTCCGGACAGTCGCGACGAGCGGTTTGGGCGATCGCCGCATTGACCGCGTTGATCGCGGCCAGGGCTTGGCCGAAATCGTCGTGCAGTTCGCGGGCCAGATGACGGCGCTCATCCTCCTGCACTTGCAGCAAGCGCGCCGCCAAGCGCTGGCGCTCGCTCAGCAAACGTTGCTGACTGTCCGCCAAGCGGTTGATCGCCGCGCCAATCAAGCGCCATTCCAGCAAGGCGTATTCCGGCAAGCGATAGTCCAGCTCGCCGCGCGCCAGTCGCGCCAAACCGGCCGCCACGTCGCCGGCCGGCCGTAGCGCCCGGCCCACCGCCAGATAGACCAGTCCGGAAATCGTCAGCACTGTCAGCGCCGACAGTTCGGCCAGATCGGTCAAGGTTGCCCAAGCACGCGCCACGGTCAGCTCCGCGCCGGCTTCGACAACCACCGTACCTTTCGAGGCGCTGTTTAAACCGACCTCGCGACGGCCGACCGGCTCCGCGCCGAAACCGTGCCGGTACAGCACGTCGAACCAGACCGGCCAAGGTGCCGCCGCCAACGCGGCACCGGTGCAGACATGGCGCACCACGCGGCCGTCCGGTGCTTCGAAGCCGACGCACAAGCCCGGCACGCGGCTGGTTTGCTTCCACAACTCGAAATCCGGAAACCCGGCTGCCGACGGATAGCCTGAACGCTCCATCAATAATTGGTAATCCAGTTGGCGAGCCAGCGAATCGGCGCTCGCATCCACCAAGGCATTGACTTGCTTGGCACTGCGTTGCAACGCGTAATACGACATCGCGGACAAGCAGAGTACCGCCGCGATGGCGATGCGGGATAACAAATGCCACTTCAAATTCATCGAGCATGCCTGGAAAAACGGATGACCTCATTGTAAGCAGCCCGTCCCGAGCTGCCTAGCAAGTACCGCCCGGCGGGCAAATTGCCCGAATCGGCCGGGCAAATCTCGGCTGATCCGCTGGGTTGCATTGCGTAATCTGACGTCGCCGTCGCCGAGGACGATAGCCCCCTAGCTGGCGGCGGTAGCCAAATCGTCCAGTGGGTGGAAATAGAGGCCGGTAGCGCTGCCGCCGATGTCGGCACGCCGCCAATCGCGGCTAGAGCTGCTGCCGAATCGCCGATTTTCATGCCCGAGGGTCAACCGAAGTAATTGATCACTAGGAGATAATCATGACTAAAACATTGCTGAAACCAGTATTGGTTCTAGTCGGGTTGATCGCCGGCCCAACCCCGGCCGCGCCGCGCATCGCGATCCCCGCTTTCGAGCTAAACGACATTACCTCGCTGCCGAATACGCCGCAAGAAAAACAGCGTACCGCGTCGATGGCGCCGCTGTTGATCGCCGCGCTGTCCCACGACGGCGCCTACCTCGGCGAGCGCGTCGCGGACGCGGCCTTGACCTCGGCGAACGCCGGCTTCGGCTATTTATTCCATCATCCGGATCTGGCCGCCGATCTGGGCAAGGCTCAAGGCGCGGACTGGATCGTCATCGCCCAACACAGCAAACCCAGCTTTTTGGTGTCCTATCTTTGGGCATATCTGGTCGATACTCGCAACCGGCAAATTTTGGCCCGCTACGACATCGAACTGAAAGGCAACCACTCCAGCGTCACCGAGCACGCGATTGCCGCGCTGGCGCGCAAAATCAAGCAAAGCTTGGCCGGCCCCAGCAGCGCGCCGGTTTCTTTCTCGGCCACTCGATAGGCAATCAGGTGGCGCGGCGATCGGAATAGATTCGCGAGGAACGACCAGTTCGCGGTCCAGCGTTGGTTAATTAGTAAGGGAGTATCCCTGTTCGCGGCTCGGCTGGCGCATCCTCTGCCAGCGGTTTACCAAATCGGCTTAGGCAAACAAGCTCAGCAAGCCATTGCTGGCAATCGCCCGCCCGGTTTCGATTTCGTCGATGACCGGGTCGGCAACCGACACCTCCTGCCCAGAAGCTTGACCCTGCCGCCCACGCTGTTGGTCGCCGGCCATTTGAAAACCCTCGCGGCCCGAGCGTTGCTCGGACTGTTGCTGCGACACGTTGACATCGGCCAGATTCAAGTTTTGACCGCCCAGCATCTCCCTGAGCTTGGGAATCGCCGCCTCGATCGCCTCCTTGACCACCGCGTGCTGGGTGGTAAACGTGACGTTGGCCTGATCTTGATTGACATCGATCTTGATCGAAATCGGTCCTAAATGTTCGGGATTCAAGCGAATTTCCGCCGACGGTACCGCCTGATTGTGCATCCACAACAATTTCTGACCGAGCTCGGCATTCCATTCCGGGTGGTTGACCGGCCGTCCAATCACAGTGGCTTCAGGCTGCGGGCCTGCATTGGCCGCGACTCTATTCAATTGGCCCACATCCGCCGCGACCCGCGACCAGCGACTGTCGGCGCTATCGCCACTTTCGGCGGACACTTTAACGGCGGACAGACCGCTGTCCGACGACGGTTGCTGGGGCGCTTGCTCGTTGTTGCCAGTTTGCCCGCCGGCGTTACCGGTCGCGGTTTCAGTGCCCGCGGTGGAACCGATGCTGGTCGCCGCCGAGGCCGTCAAATTCTTGGCGTCGTCACCGGTCAACGTTGCCAGCAACGCATCCCGGCCGGCCGCGGTTTGCAATTTGGCGGGCTGGCGTTCCTGACCTATCGCCGAAGCGGTTTGCAAGGCGCTGGCCACTTGCTCATCAGTCTGGGCGGAAACCCTCGCGGCGGTCTGGGTAGAAACCTCCGCCGAGGTTTGAGAACCAAGCTCCGCCACCTTAGCCGCCGGCACCTTGGTAACGCCAGCGGCGTCCAGCGCGGCTTGTAACTGCTCGGTCAAGTTACGGATCTCGGAATCGTGGCTTTGCTCGGTAGACGTGTCGATCTCGGCGACCGGCGTTGCTTGAGCGGCTTCCGGCGCAGCGGCCTCAAGGCTTTGCAACGATTGCAGCACCTCGGCCAAAGCCTGCAAGGTGTCGTCCAGATCGATTTCGGATTTGGCCGAATCCGCTCCGCCGGCTTGACCGACCGTGGTAGCCGGCAAGCGTTTGCCGAATAACGCGGCAAAGTTTTGCAGGGTTTGCCCGTCGATCACCTGGCCTTCGCTGCCCGAAACTTGGCTCGGCAACGACAAATCGCCTGCGGTGCTTGCGCCGCCGGATGCCATGGCCTGCTGCAAGGCCGTCAACTGCCGCATCAGCGTATCGGAAAACCCGGCCGCACCGCCTTCGCCGGAAAATAAACCGTTCAAACCGTTCAAACCGTTCAAACCGGCGGCATTTTCGGTGCCGGCCAACAACGAAACCAAATTGAAACCTTGAATATTCATGGCGCCACTCCTCGGACTATATCATCGATCTAAGCACGTCCCGTGCCATCATCGCGGCGCGAGCGAGCTGCCCGGTCGTCTTGTTCGGCTTGCTCGCGTTTTTGTTCGGTTTTCGCTTCGTCGACGGCCGCCAATTCCTTGACGCGCTTCAAACTTTTAGTGCGCTGATGGCATTGTTCCCAAAGTCCACGGGCTTTTTGCAAATCCCTTTCGCATTGCAGCACCTGGCGGCGCTGACCTTCGATCGCCCCGTCCAGCTTGTCGGCGAACGCTCGAAACTCCAGCAACTGACCAACGTTAATCCCGGCCCGCTGACGTGCCTCGAAACGCTGCAAATATTCCAAGCGATATTGAACCAGTTGATCGAGCTGGTTTTGCTGATCGGCGAGCCGTTGCTGGCTGACGCCCATCGCCTCCAACGCTTCGCGTTCCTGGCGAACGTATAAATCGACGATGACATTCAGGCGCTGAGATTTTTTCATCGGCCGCCCAGCAATTGCGCCAGCTCGTCGATGCTACGACTCAAATCGACCGATTCGTCCATGTCCTGCCGCAGAAACGCCATGATGGCCGGATTGCGCTCGATCGCCTGATCGATGCGCGGATCGGCGCCGGGCCGGTAAGCACCGACGCTGATCAAGTCGCGGTTTTGCTGGTAAGTGGAATACAAACGCCGCAAATCGCGAGCCATGCGCATGTGCTCGTTATCCACAATATCCGGCATCACCCGGCTAACCGACGCTTCGACGTCGATGGCGGGATAATGGCCCGAGTCCGCCAGCGCCCGCGACAAAACGATATGCCCGTCCAACACGCCGCGAGCCGCGTCGGCGATCGGGTCGTTGGTGTCGTCGCCCTCGGCCAGCACGGTGTAAAACGCGGTGATCGAGCCACCACCTTCGTCGCCGTTGCCGGCCCGCTCCACCAACTGCGGCAATTTGGCGAATACCGACGGCGGATAACCCTTGGTGGCCGGCGGCTCGTCGATGGCCAACGCGATTTCGCGGTAAGCCTGGGCATAGCGGGTCAAGGAATCCATCAACAGCAGCACGTTCAAGCCCTGGTCGCGAAAATATTCGGCGATCGCCGTCGCCAATAGCGCGCCATGCACCCGCATCAGCGGCGAATCGTCGGCCGGCGACGCCACCACCACCGCGCGGCTCAAGCCTTCCTCGCCCAGGATCTTCAACACAAATTCGTTCACCTCCCGGCCGCGCTCGCCGATCAGGCCAACGACGACGATGTCGGCATTGGTGAATTTGGTCATCATGCCCAGCAGGATGCTCTTACCGACACCGGTGCCGGCGAACAAGCCCATCCGCTGACCGCGGCCGACGCTGAGAATTGAGTTGATGGCTCTGACGCCGACATCCAAGGCTTCGCGGATCGGTTTGCGGGTCAGCGGATTGATCGGCACGCCGGATAGCGAGACCTTGGCATCGGTGATCAAAGGTCCCTTGTTGTCCAGCGCCTGACCGGCGCCGTCCAGCACCCGGCCAAGTAAGCCGAAACCGACGCCGACCAGGCTGTCCTGCCCGAGCGGAATCACCCGGCAACCCGGCTCCAGGCCATGGGTATCGCCGGTCGGCATCAAAAACAAGCGGGCTCCGGAAAAGCCGACGACTTCGGCGGAAATGGTTTTACCGGACTTGGTGACGACTCGGCACAACGAGCCGATCGAGGCTCGGCAACCCTCGGCTTCCAAAGTCAGCCCCACCATTCGGGTCAAGCGGCCTTCGACGATTAACGGCGGCGGCTCGAGCAAACGTTGCCGATATGGTTGCAAACGTGCCAACCACAACCGTCCACGGTCCGGCGTGGGAATCATCGCTGAGCGTCTTGGCGGCGTTCGCCGCCCAAAACCGTGGCTATCACGGCGGCCAAACGGGTTTCGACGCTGGCATCGACGCTGGACACTTCGGTTTCGACGGTGCAACCGCCGCGGCTAAGCAAGGGGTCTTCCCGCAAGCACCAAGGCGGCATGCTTTCGTCCAGGCTCAACGCGGTTTTGACCAATGCCGCGTCTTCGGGATGTAGATTGACGGTAATTTTTTGCGAGGCTAGCGGCAGGGCCTTGACGGCTTCGCGCACCACCGCGACGACTTCGCCGGGTTCGGTTTTCAGTTCGCGGCGGACTAATTGGCCGGCTATCGCGCAGGCCAGTTTGACCAATTCTTCTTCGACGGCGGCGTCGAGCATTCGAAACGGCTCGCTCAAGGCTTCGAGCAGCACATTCAGTTCGGCGGCCTGCTTTTGCAACAAGTGCAGGCTTTCTTCGTAACCCTGCCGCCGTCCCTCTTCCAAGCCAATCTCGCGCCCTTCTTCCATGCCCTGTTGCCGACCTTGCGCGTAGGCTTCCTCGTAAGCCTGTTTTTGGATCGCTTCGATTTGATCGACCGTCAAGGTTTCCGTGGCTTCCTTGACATCGACGGGTTCGGAGCGCGGTGCGCTGAAATCCTGCAAATCGGTCCAGCGATTCAGCGCTTGCAGCTCGGCGTCGGAGAATTTATTGCCCTTAGACGAATTCATCGCCGCCGCCGCCGCCTAACGAAATTTCCCCGGCGTCGGACAAGCGTTTGGCGATCGCCAGGATGTCTTTTTGCGCGGCTTCGACTTCGCTGAGGCGAGCCGGCGGCGCGGCTTCGAGGTCGTCGCGCAGCATTTCCGCCGCGCGGCGGGACATGTTGGCGAAAATCTTGTCGCGTAAGGCGCCGTCCACGCCGCGCAAAGCCAACAGCAATTGGTCGGTGGAAACTTCGCGTAGCAGGGTTTGAATGCCGCGGTCGTCGACGTTGACCAAATCGCCGAATACGAACATTTTGTCCTGAATGCGTTGAGCCAGATCGGAATTGGCTTCGTTGATGTCTTGCATCATCGGATCGCTGACAGTGCTTTCGATGAAGTTGAGAATATTGGCGGCAGCGTCGATACCGCCGATTTGCGACGACTTGACGCCTTCGCTGCCGGTCAATTGTTTTTCCATGATGTCGTCCAGCTCGCGCAATGCCGCGGGCTGCACGCCTTCCAGCGTGGCGATGCGCATCAGAATGTCGGAACGCATGTTTTCCGGCAGCATCGTCAGCACATCGGCCGCCTGATCGGCGTCCAACAAGGACAAAATGATCGAGATGATTTGCGGATGTTCGAGACGGATCAAGTCGGCGATCGAGCGGGTATCCATCCATTTGAGCTGCTCGATACCCTTGCTGTTGGCGCCCAGCAAAATCCGGTCGATGATACTGCCGGCCTTGTCGGCACCCAATGCGTTGGTCAGCATCGCCCGGATGTATTCGTCGGAATCCAAACCCAGACCGGTTTCGTTCTTGATCTGAATAATGAACTCTTCCAAGACCTGATCCACCATCCCCGAGCTGATGGGTCCCAGTTGCGCCATCGTCGAGCCGATCAATTGCACTTCCTTGGGTCCCATGTGGCGCAGTACCGTCGCCGCCCGGTCCTGACCGACAGCCAGCAGCAGCAGCGAGGCGCGCTGGGCATGGGATAGGTCATTGGGATCCTCAGCCATTGTCCTTCAACCAGGTTTTGATGACTTGGGCGACCAGTTTGGGATCTTCGTCTATCAGTTTTTGCACGTATTCCAGCCTTTTTTCGTAGCTTTGCGGGGCTTCCAGCAGCAACAAATCCTCGGCGCCGGTCGTGATCGTCCGCACCTCGCCGGTTTCTTCATCGACCTTGACGGCGACCGGCACCGGCCGGCCTTCTTCGTCGAAGCGCACGATACCCCCGGACGCCTCGGCAATGGCCTTGGCCTCTTCCAACGCTTCGATCTGCGCTTCCTTGGCGATCAAGGTCCGCACCGCCGGCCTCAGCACACCCAAAATCAACATCAGCACCACCAGCACGGCCGCCAATTGCCGCATGCTACCGCCAAACCAAGCTTGTTGCCAGAACGGTTCGCTGGGCACTTCTTCCAGCGCTTCCGGCATTTTGAAAGCCACGTTAGTGACAGTGACCTGATCGCCGCGACTGTTGTCGAAGCCCACCGCCTGCTTGACCAAATCGCGCAATTGGTTGAGTTCTTCCTGGGAATACGGCAGTTGGCCGAATTGTCCGTCCGCCTGAGCGACCTTTTTGTTATCGACGACGACCGCCACCGACAGTCGCCGCAACGCGCCGGTCGCGAGCCGCGTGTGGGTAATGGTTTTATCGAGTTCGTAGTTGCGGGTCGCGCTTTTGCTGGTGGAACCGGTTTCTCCGCTGGTTTCGGTTTTCTCCTGGCCGCTGGCGACTTCCGGCGCCACGCCTGTCGGCGGCGGCTGGTTGGATAACGCGCCCGGAACGCCTTGCACCTTGGATTGCGAGTTTTTGTCTTCCTGGGTTTGCTCGCTACGCAGCGCCGGCAAATCGGGGTTGAACATTTCCTGGGTTTTTTCGGTCACCGTGAAATCGACGTCGGCGGAAATCTGCGCCCGCATGCCGTCGCCGCCAACCAGCGGCGTCAGAATATTCTCGATCCGCCCGCGCAGATGCTCCTCGAGATTGCGCTTGTAATCGAACTGTTTACTGGACAGAGACATGTCCTCCGAGGTTTCCTTGCTGTTCAGCAAACGGCCTTTTTGATCGACGACGGTGACTTGGCCCGGCTCCATCAAAGGCACGCTGGACGATACCAAGTGGACGATGGCTTCGATTTGTTCCTTTTCCAAGCTGCGGCCCTGATACAGCTCGACCACGACCGAAGCGCTGGGTTTTTTACGTTCGCGGACGAAGACCGACTGTACCGGAATCGCCAACAACACCTTGGCGGATTTGACGTTTTGGATGGTTTGCACGGTCAACGCAATCTCGCCTTCCAAGGCCCGCTGAAAGCGCATCTGTTCGACGTTTTTGCTGGCGCCGAAACCGTTGTCCTTGTCGAGCAACTCGTAACCGAGGCTGGTGCTGCGCGGCAGACCTTGCGCGGCCAGCTTGAGCTTGACTTCGCGGACTTTTTCGGCCGGCACCATGATCGTTCCGGTACCGGTCTCGACCTTATACTCGACGCCTAGCTTGGTCAACGCATCGAGGATTTCGGTGGCATCTTTTTCGGCTACTGCCGGAAACAATAAGTCGTAATGTTGCTCCTGCGACCAGAGCACGACGGCAACCCCAATAGCGACGCTTAAGGCCAGGCCCAGCATCAAGCCCAATTGGTTGGACAGCGGCAGTTTGCTCAGGCTTCTCAACGCCGTCTGCATTCTGCCCTTGTCCGTCGTCACCATCGGCAACGCGCTTTCCATCGGTAGGTTTCGGTCTATTTCGCTCATGGCTCACAGCATAGCAGCTTACATGGACATGCCCATAACGTCCTTGTAGGCATCGACCAGTTTGTTGCGGACTTGCAGCATGGCCTGGAACGATACGCTGGCTTTTTGCGAGGCGATCATCACCTCGGCCAGACTAACGTCCGGCTTGCCCATTTCGAAGGATTGCGCCATGTCGTTGGCGGTTTGCTGAGTGCGGTTCACCGAATCGATCGATTGCTTCAGCATCGCGGCGAAATCGCCGGAATTGTCGCCAACCGGCGGTTTGCCGCCGGCTTCGATAGACATGGTCCGCATTTGAGCCAGGACTTGGTTGATATTCATATCTGACATAAAAATGACTCGCTGGTGATTTTATATCGGACAAGCAGATTTCAAGCCAATTTTTAACAAGGAACCAACACCCCGGCCTCCTTCATCCGGGCAATTTTATAACGCAAGGTGCGCGGGCTAATTCCCAACCGCTCGGCCGTAGCCTTGCGGCTGCCGCTGGCCTCATGCAGCATCTGCAGGATGATCTTTTCCTCGGCCGAACGCACGCCTTCATCGAGACTGGCACTGCAAAGAGCACCCGCCGCCTCGGCAGCCCCATCGCTCGGCGAGGCAAGGCTTTGCAGTTCGGCCGGCAATTCCGGCAAGATTTCGCAGCCCTCTTCGAATATCAACTCGGCGCAGCCGATTCGACCGTTGTTTTGCAGAATCAGCGCGCGCTGTATCACGTTCTCCAGTTCGCGCACGTTGCCCGGCCAGCGGTATTGTTGCAAGCGAACGGCGGCTTCCGGCTCTATCGTGCAGGCCGGCCGACCATGCGGGCTGTGTTTCGCCAACAATTCGTAGGCCAGCGGCAGCACAT
The DNA here is from genome assembly GCF_001856095.1 of Methylomonas sp. LWB. Classification (NCBI taxonomy): domain Bacteria; kingdom Pseudomonadati; phylum Pseudomonadota; class Gammaproteobacteria; order Methylococcales; family Methylococcaceae; genus Methylomonas; species Methylomonas sp. LWB. The sequence continues at coordinate 33,709 of NZ_MKMC01000013.1, read as the reverse complement.
CGCCGGGACGCTCGCGCAAGGGAGGGATGCGTAACGGAAATACGCTTAATCGGAAATACAGATCCTCGCGAAACCGGCCCTCGTTAACATAGGACTTCAATTTCCGGTTGGTAGTCGCCAAAATTCTGACGTTCAATGCAATCTTGCGGTGACTGCCCAGCCGTTCAACTTCTTTTTCCTGTAAGACTCTGAGCAATTTAGCCTGCAAGGCCAAATCCATCTCGGATATTTCATCGAGCAATAACGTGCCGCCGTGAGCGAGCTCGAATTTGCCGGGCATCGACTGCACCGCGCCGGTAAACGCGCCTTTTTCGTATCCGAACAACATCGCCTCCAGCATGTTTTCCGGGATTGCCGCGCAGTTGATCGCTTCGAACGGACCTTGATGAAAGTGCGAGTTTCGGTGTATGTACCGCGCCAACACTTCCTTGCCGGTGCCGCTTTCGCCTTCCAGCAACATGGTCACATCGGTCTTCGCGACCTTGGCCGCGAGAGCGTACAATTTTTTCATCAATGCGTCGGCGACGACTCTTTCGCACTGTTGCGGTTGCGGACCTTGAATAAATCCCGCCACCTTGTCGAGCAGAACCCCGGCTTCGAAGGGTTTGATCAGATAATCGGCGGCTCCGGCCTGCATCGCTTCGACCGCTTTCGGAATCGTGCCGTAAGCCGTCATCAGCAATACCGGCGGCGCCTCGGGCTTTTGCTGGAGGTTTTGCAATAATTGATAGCCGTCCATTACCGGCATCTGCACGTCGCTGACGATTAGCCGCGCCGTTTGCCGGGACAACAAGCCCAACGCGTCGGCGCCGTTTTTCGCTGACTTGACCTGATAGCCGGCCAGTTCCAACGTGTCGCACAAGGCTTCGGCCAAGGCCGGGTCGTCTTCGACGATCAATACGTCACACGGTTTCATAACGTTCTCCGCGGCCGGCGACACCGGCCGATAAACTGGGTTCGTAACGGGTTGATGGCAAAATTAACGTAAAACGGCTGCCGCGTTCGGGCAAGGGCCGATAAGTCGCCCGGCCGCCATGCGCCTTGGCCACGCTATCGACAACCGCCAGTCCGAGACCGGTGCCGTTAGCCTTAGTTGTGAAAAACGGTTCGAACAAGCGCTCCCGGCGCGGTTCGGGCACGCCCGGCCCATCGTCGACCACTTCGATGAGCAAATCGCCCACCTCGCCGGCCGTCGCGGTCAAAATGACACGCTGGGCTCCGGCCTCTACGGCGTTGGTCAGCAAATTCAGCAACGCTCCGAGCAATGCATCCTGGTTCCCGGTCAAACGTGCGATACCGGATCGGTCCTCGAGCGTAAAATCGCAAGTCAGCGCATCCGCACTATCCGCCAACAATAGCCACAAGGTTTGCAACTCGAAGTCCTGCATGGCCATTCGGCCTTGCTTGGCGAAAATCAGCATATCGTTAACCTGCCTTTCCAAATAGTGCAGGCGTTCCAGTATCTTGGCGGAGAATTGCAGGCGCTTGTCGCCGCTCAAGCCCGGCGTATTGATTTGCGAGGCGTACAGAATGGCGGTCGATAGCGGTGTGCGCACCTGATGGGCCAATCCGGCCACCATCTCACCCATCGCGCTCAATTGCTTTTGACGGGCCAATAAATTCTGCAGGGAACGCAATTCGGTAACGTCGGACAATAAAATCAGCTGCTCCGCGCCGTTACCCAAGGCGCTGTAGGTGATGTTGACGGTACGGCCGTCACGCAGTTGCCTCTCGTGCGGGGAATCGAACACCGGCTGCAGACTGCGACCAACGACTTGCCACCAACTCTCGCCCAATAAGGGCTCGCCGAGGAAATCGACCGCGTAGCCGTTGCAATCGATCACCACCCCTTCTCGGTTCAGCACGATCACCGCGGCAGGCAGCGCCGCCAGAATTTGTTGCAAACGGCTGGCCAGTCTTTCCTTTTCGATCAAGGTGTTCACGCGTTCGTCGCGCGCCGCCGCCAGTTCGCGATTCAGAGCGGTCACTTGCTCTTCCAACCCGTGATAGGACTGGGCTAGATTTTCGGACAAGGCATTGAAGGCCCGAAACGCATCGGTCAAACGTTCGGCTTGCCGTTGTTGGTGATAGCTGAAAGTCTCCATAATCTTGACGCCTAGTGGTTACGCCAGGCAAAAAGCAAAAACCGGACCATGAATAATTTACACATATTTTCAACCACTTAAACCATCACGCCAAGATTTTGGCGCCGCTCTCCCGCAGTCTGGCAAGTTCGATAGAACGGGTATCGATTCAATCGCGCGATACGGCTGGTGGCGGGACCTCTTTCAGGCTATGCTATCGGAGCTAACCAATCACCGTCATAACGCCATGCACAAGCATCCGCCCGAAATTCGCCCACCGTTACGCCGGATTCCCGCCGCGTTGTTGCTTGCTTCGACCTTGTCGCCGTTTCAAGCCGCTATTTCCGACGAAATTCGAGCCGGTCAATTTTACGAGCAAGCGATTCAGGCACAGCAGAATCAAAATTTACCGGAAGCGATCATTGACCTAAAAAATGCGCTGCAAGAAAACCCCAACTATGTCGCCGCGCATATTTTATTGGGCGAAATCTACCTCAAACAACAGTCGCTGTCGGAAGCCGAGGTGCAACTGACTCAGGCCAAGCAATTGGGCGCCGATCAAGCCCTGCTCATTAAGCCACTGGCGCAGTTGTACTTGTATCAGCTCAAATACGATCAATTGATTAAGGAAATCGATCCCAGCCGATTCAGCCGGGATCTGCAACCCACCCTTCACTTGTTTCGAGGCCACGCTTATGTGCAATTGGGAGAACTCAGCGCCGCCCTTAACGAATACGATATGGCCAGCCAAATCAATCCGGGACAAATCGACTCGCTGATTGGGCGCGCCAATACCTTATTACGTCGCGGCGATATCGACGGCGCGCGGACCGCCACGGACAAGGCACTGCAGATGAAGCCCGACGATCCCGGCGTACGCTTCGTTATAGGCTCGATCAAGCATTCTCAAGGAGACCTAAATGGGGCGTTGACGGAATACGACGCCACCTTGGCGGCCCAACCGGAACATCTTGACGCCCGCCTGGCCCGCATAGGGATACTGATGGATCAGCATCGTGACGATCAGGCCCTGCAAGATTTGGACTACGTCAAGGAACATTATTCGTTCGACCCAAGAGGCAACTATCTAAGATCGGTCATTCTGGCGCGCAACAATCGAATCGACGAGTCGGTTAAGGAACTCAATACCGCGGCGGATACGTTAGTCAATCTAAAGCCGGAACTAGTAACCGCCCACGCGCAGACCTTGATGTTGTCAGGCTTGGTAAATTTCGGCCTGCAGCGCTACGATATCGCGGTAAGCCATTTGCAGCTGTACGTCCGCCAATTTCCGGAACAAATCGGTGGCTATAAATTGCTGGCATCGGCACTGCTTGCGAAAAACGAACCGGAACAAGTGATTACCCTACTCAAACCGGTATTAGTCCGAAATCCTCGGGACTATCGCCTGATGTTTTTACTGGGAAGCGCCTATATGCGCACCGGCAGACACGATTTGGCCAGCACTATGTTGGAGAAGGCTTCGGCTTTAAGCGCGGATGGTGAGCAAATCCACACCGAAATCGGCTTAAACCTGCTGTCGATGGGGCAAGAGCAGATGGCCGCCGAAGAGTTGGAAGCGTCATTCAAAAACAACCCCGGCAATACTCAGGCCGGAACCCATTTAGTGTCGATTTACATCAGCCGGGGCGAATCCGCAAACGCGCTACGCGTTGCAAAGGCCATGGTTGAACAAGCGCCGAAAAATATTACACTGATCAACTTAATGGGCACCGCCCAAGTCAGCGCGAAACAATACAAACAGGCCAGACAAAGTTTTGAACGCGCGATCGAACTGGAACCTAATTTTGTAGCCGCTTATGTGAATTTGGGCCGATTGGATGCAGCCGAGAATAAACTCGATGCTGCAAAATCCAGACTGGAAAACCTGCTAAATAAACAAACCGATAATGTGACGCTGATGACGGAGTTGGCGCTGATCGAACTGGCCGCCGGGAATCCCGAACGCGCGGAGTCCTGGCTGGCCAAGGCCCGCAAAGTCGATCAAAAGTCCATACCGGTTCTACTGGCGCTGATCGAAGTCAAATTACACACCGGCAAAACCACGGAAGCCGTCAGTATCGCCGAAGCCGCCGAACTCATCGATAAAAACGACCATAAAGTGCTGGACGCGCTTGCGCGCTGCTACTTGGCGAACAATAGCCGAGATCGAGCGCTGGCAATTTACATCCGCATGGCGGATCAAGCCAGACTGAGCGCGAAACTGCTCTACAAAGTCGCCCGTCGTCAATTGGACGCCGAAGACCAATATGAAGCCATCAAAACGTTAAAGAAAGCGGTCCTGGCCGACCCTAAACATCTGCCATCGCAGATCGCGCTGGTGGAAACCGAGCTGAACTACGGCAAGCCGGTTTTTGCGCTTAGCCGCGCCGAAAATTTACGTCAGCAGTACCCAAACCGAAGTTTCGCCCGCACCTTGTTGGGCGATATCGCGATGCATGACAAAAATTACGCATTAGCCGTAACGCACTTTCAGGAAGGCTTCAATCTGGAGCCTAACTCGCAAGTATTGATGAAGTTGTTCGATGCGTTGAAGCAAGCCGACCGGAACCCGGAAGCCTACGGTCTGCTGAGCAACTGGATCGAAAAACACCCCGAAGATAGCGTACCGCTGGCTGCGTTGGCTGAAGAAAACATGCGTGCCGGCAGATTTGCCGCCGCCGAAAAACAGTACGATAAGCTCTTGAAAAAATTCCCTAACGAACCGCAATTTTTAAACAATCTCGCATACGTATACTTCAATCTGGGCAATCCCAAAGCTCTGGTTTTAGCGGAAAACGCCGTCAAATTGGCGCCCGAGCATCCTTCGGCAAACGACACATTAGGATGGATTCTGGCCAATACCGGGAACCCGGAAAAAGGCCTTCGCTACCTACGCGACGCACACTCTCGCTTATCCGGCGACCCGGAAATTCGTTACCATATTGCTGCGGCGTTAGAAATGCTGCAGCGGAATGACGAAGCCAAGGCCGAGTTGCAAGAAGCCTTGAATAGTGGCCAATCATTTAACGGGATCGACAAAGCAAAGATTTTATTGGAAAAACTCAACCGCTAACCCTCATGTCGGCTTATTTTACACGCGCAGTTCCCCGCCCCTCAAAAGCAACACCAAGCAATTGAAATTGCATATAAATCAAATATACGCACATTTCTTGCTGTAAAAATATTGACGCTTCCCGCTTTAATCCTTCAGTACAGTGTTTCTATATCGGAAATTATAGAGAATACCGGGCGAGCACACCTGCTAAATACGGAGATCCCCAAATGACTAGAACATACTTAGTGCTGGCAGCCTTCATTCTTTCGCCACTTTCCGCGCACGCTACCGCCTGGAATTTGTTAAATACTGCGAATTGTTTAAATGGCTGTACGGCAAACTACCCAACTTACTCTCCGACCTCTGGCAACAGTCAGGCATTCTCATCGTCCACGGCGGGCGCGCCTAACCTAACGGTATCGGCATTTTCAACGTCGTCCACCTCAGCCACACCCGCATCAACTTTTGCCGCGGCAACCCTGGCTTTGTATTCCGGTTACGGCTTAGGGGCGACCGCCGCTAGTAACGACGGAACACTCGGCAGCCAGCCGGACCATGCGTTCGACAATGATGGCAGCGCGTCGTCATATACCGACTACGCGCCTGACGGAAACGTCGACGCGGCGTTGCTGTATTTTGGCCCCAACGGTGTCGATATCGACAGCCTGAGTGTTGGCTACATCAATGGAGATGCCGACATTTCAGTGCTGGCCTACACTGGTTCTCTAGTAGGTGGCGCCTTGCCTGCGGCGGCCGCAATCGCCAACCATACCTTTGCTCAGTTACTCAGCGCCGGTTGGTCTTTCATCGGTAATTACAATATGGGTTCGACCAACACCGCTAAAGCGATCAATTCCGATAATGTGTCCTCCAGTTACTGGCTGATCAGCGCTTATACGACCAGCGCGGGAACCGGTAAAGGCGATTCGACTTCATTATTAAGCTTCGGCAACGACTACTTTAAATTGTCCGCCGTTTCAGGCATCGTCAGCACCACTACGGGCAGCGTGCCGGAACCCGCCAGCGCCCTATTGATTGCGCTGGGCTTGCTGGGTTTTAGAGCCAGGATGAGAGACACTCGCGGAAATTTGCTAATAGCCTAAGCCCGTCCATCGCTATTCGGCACCGAAACAAAAAGGCCCGCCCCAGTAACCGCTGGGACGGGCCTTTTTGTTTGTCATGGCATACAGGCTACGGATAAAGCGGCACCAACTCCAATCCGATAAACTCATCCAAACCCATCGTCAAATTCATCGCTTGCACCGCCTGACCGGAGGCGCCCTTAACCAGGTTATCAATGACCGACAGAATCACGACGACATCGCCACCCTGTGGCTGATGAACCGCGATCTGGCAGCGATTACTGCCTCTGACGTTACGCGTATCGGCATGACTGCCGGCCGGCAGCACATCGACAAATTTTTCATCTTGATACCGAGTTTCGTACAGGCTCTGCAAATCGACCGACTTGGTCAATCTGGCGTACAAGGTCGCGTGTATGCCGCGAATCATCGGCGTCAGATGCGGTACGAAGGTCAGGCCGACCCCTTCGGTCGTGGCGCGCCGCAAGCCTTGACGAATCTCCGGCAAATGCCGATGACCCGCCACGCCGTAAGCTTTGAAGCTCTCGCCGGCCTCGCTCATCAGCGAGGACAGCTCGGCCTTGCGACCGGCACCGCTAACGCCGGATTTACAGTCGGCGATCAGATTACCGACATCAACCAGCCCATGCTCCAGCAACGGCAAAAATCCCAGCTGCACGGCCGTCGGATAACAACCCGGACAGGCAATTAATCTGGCGGCGCGTATCGCCGCGCGATTCACTTCCGGCAGCGCGTAAACCGCTTCGCCGATCAGCTCCGGACAGGCGTGCTCGACGCCGTACCAATGCTCCCATTCCGCACTATCCTGCAGTCGAAAGTCGGCGGATAAATCGATCACTTTGATGCCCAGTGCGAGCAAAGCCTCTGCCATGGTCATCGCGATTCCGTTTGGCGTCGCGAAAAACACTACATCGCAGTCGCGAAGGTTTTCTATTTCCGGTCGCGTGAAGACCACATCGCAATAGCCGCGCAGACTAGGATAGACTTTGTCGACCCGCGTGCCCGCATCGGCCCGCGATGTCACCGCCGCGACCTCGACCTCGGGATGCAATGTCAGGATTCTTAACAATTCGACCCCTGTATATCCGGTGCCGCCTACGATGCCCGCTTTTATCATGTTGATCTCGCTGAAAATCCGCTAATACTCGAAATGGCCGCATATAATACGACACTCTTCCCCAACCGCAGACGCCGATGCGCGCGATCACCATTCTTCCCGGCGAAGCTCGTCAACTCGCTTTAACCGAATTGCCGACGCCCAAGCCAGACAACGGCCAAGTCCTGATCAAGGTCTCCGCCGCTGGCGTCAATCGCCCGGATCTCGTGCAGCGCGCCGGCTTATACCCGCCACCGGAAGGCGCATCCCCCATTTTAGGCCTGGAAGTCGCCGGCACGGTGATTGAAACCGGCTCGGACGTCGTCTCTCCCAAACCGGGGGACAGCGTTTGCGCCTTGTTGACCGGCGGCGGCTACGCTGAATACGCAATAGCCAGTGCGGTCTGCTGCCTACCGATACCGGCCGGCTTTGACTTTGTGCAGGCCGCCGCGATTCCCGAAACCTTTTTCACGGTCTGGAGCAATCTATTCGACCGAGCCAAGTTATGCTCCGGCGAATGTTTATTGGTCCACGGCGGTAGCAGCGGCATCGGCACGACAGCTATCCAACTCGCCGGTGCGCTTGGTGCCAGAGTGATCGTCACCGCCGGCAGCCGAGAGAAATGCGATTTTTGCATGACACTCGGCGCTGAAGCGGCAATCAATTATCGTGAAAGAGACTTTGTCGAGGCCTGCAAGCAATTGACCGTGGGGCGGGGCGTGGACGCGGTACTGGACATCGTCGGCGGCGACTATTTTCCGCGTAATCTGAAAGCGCTGGCGCCTGACGGCCGCCTGTTGCAGATCGCGATTCAAACCGGCGCCAAGGCCGAGATCAACTTGGCGGCGGTCTTAATGAAGCGGCTGACTATCGCCGGCTCCACCTTACGCGCAAGGGACGATACATTCAAGGCCGCGATTGCCCAACAATTGCTGAGCCAAGTCTGGCCCTTGCTTGAATCGGGCCGAATCAAACCCGTCATCGATTCACTCTATCCTCTGGCAAACGCCGCGGAAGCCCACGCCAGAATGGAAAGCTCTCAACATATCGGAAAAATTATCCTGGAGGTATAACGATGTCTTGCACTACGCTAGTCTCGGCCGACACCCTAAGCACCCACCTAGACGACCCGAATTGGCTGATCGTCGACTGCCGCTTCTCGCTGGCCGAGCCGGAAGCTGGACATCGGGCCTATCGCCAGCATCATATCCCAGGCGCCCGCTATGCGGATCTCAATCAAGACCTCTCCGCGCCCATCCGAGATTATACCGGCCGCCATCCATTACCGGACTTTCGGGCACTGACCGCAAAGCTGATTGCCTGGGGAGTCAGTGCCCGCCATCAAGTCGTGGTTTATGACGACGCTTCCGGCGCCTTTGCCGGACGGTTGTGGTGGCTGTTGCGTGCAATGGGACACGACCGGGTTGCGGTGCTGGATGGCGATTACCGAAACTGGCGGCGCCTGGGCAAACCGGTAACGACGATATTGCCGAAACCGATTTCCGGCACGTTTCGTTGCTATCTTGACGATAGCCGTTGGCTGAACGCGAACAAGGTTCGGGACGGTCTGGCCAAACATGAAATCGTTTTAATCGACGCTAGAACCCCTGAGCGCTTCGCGGGCCGGCAGGAACCGATCGACCCGGTCGCTGGCCATGTACCGGGCGCGCGGAATAGGCCGTTTCAGGCCAATCTGGATAGCAAAGGCTTTTTTTTACCGGCCAATTATCTGAAAGCGCAATTCCAGGATATTCTCGGTCCGATCGAGCCCCGACAAGTCGTCCATATGTGCGGCTCCGGCGTAACCGCTTGCCACAACCTGTTGGCAATGGAAATCGCCGGACTAGGCGGTTCTCGGCTGTATGCCGGCTCGTGGAGCGAATGGATCCGGGACCGCAATCGCCCGCTAGCGAAGGGTTGACATGGAGGTGTTTCAACGTGCCTTCGGCAAGGCCTCCGGATAGCCCAATTGTCGCCAGGCCTCATACAAAGCTACGGCGACAGTATTCGATAAATTCAGGCTACGGCTCTCTGCCCGCATCGGCAAGTAGAGCTTTTGCTCGGGCGGCAAACTCTCCAGGAATTCCTGAGGCAATCCGCGCGTTTCCGGCCCGAACAACAGGGCATCGCCGGCTTGATAGCGCACTTGGCTAAACACATTGGTGCCCTTGGTGGTAAACGCGAACAAACGTTTGGGCTTTCCGCGCTCCAAGTAGTCTGCCAACGAGCCGTGCTGACGAATATTAACCCACTCGTGATAATCCAAACCGGCTCTGCGCAAGCGCTTGTCGTCCAGCTCAAAACCCAACGGCCGGATCAGGTGCAGATGCGCACCGGTATTGGCGCATAGCCGGATAATATTACCGGTGTTCGCGGGAATCTCCGGTTCGAACAGCACGATATCCAGCATCGCCCGCCCGGCTATCCCTCGACTTGGATCGGCGTCAAGTGCCAAATGTCGTGATTATATTCGCTGATGGTCCGGTCGGTCGAAAACTTGCCGCTGGCGGCGGTGTTGATAATGCTCATCCGCGTCCAATGCTCTTGATCCCGGTACGCGGCGTCGACGCGTTTCTGCGCCTCCAGATAGCTGCGGAAATCGGCAAGGGTCATCCACGGATCGCTGGGGCTTTTAATCGACGCGATAATGTCATCGAACATACCCGGTTCGAAGCGATTGAAATGGCCGCATTCCAATAAATACATGACCCGCTGCAGATCGTTATCGTCACGGATGTACGCCTCCGGGTCGTAATGACCCCGCAACGCTTCCACCTCGGCTTCGGTCAAGCCGAACAGAAAAAAGTTCTCCTCGCCGACTTCCTCGCGGATTTCAATGTTCGCGCCATCCAACGTGCCTATCGTCAGCGCACCGTTCATCATGAACTTCATATTGCCGGTACCGGATGCTTCTTTGCCGGCCGTCGAAATTTGCTCGGACAAGTCCGCGCCGGGACAAATCTTTTCCATCGCCGAGACGCAGTAATTCGGCAAAAACACCAGTTTCAACTTGTCGCCGACATCCGGATCGTTGTTGATCACATGCGAGACATTGTTGATGAACTTGATGATTTTCTTCGCCATCGCATAGCCCGGCGCCGCCTTGCCGCCGATCAACACGCAACGCGGCACCCAGTTGTCGGTGTCGCCGCGCTTGATCCGGTCGTAGAGATGAATCACATGCAGCACATTCAGGACTTGCCGCTTGTACTCGTGGATCCGCTTGACCTGCACGTCGAACAAGGCATCGACGTTGATATCGATGTCGTACTCGAATTTCTTGAAATCCACCAAACGTTGCTTGCTGGCCCGGTTCAGCTCGTACCATTTCTTGCGGAATGCCGCATCGTCGGCATAGGGTTTGAGCTCGGCCAATTGCGACAAGTCGGTGATCCAGGCATCGCCGATGGTTTCGGTGATGAATTCCGCCAATTCGGGATTGCAACCGGCCAGCCAACGCCTCGGTGTGACGCCGTTGGTTTTGTTGTTGAATTTGCCTGGCCACAGTTCGTAGAAATCCCGGAACAAGCCTTCCTTCAGCAATTTGGAATGCAATTCGGCCACACCGTTGACCGAAAAACTCCCGACGATCGCCAAATAGGCCATGCGCACCATTTTGGTCGGGCCTTCTTCGATGATGGACATTCTCGCCATGCGCTCGCCGTCGCCCGGCCAACGCGCCGACACTTCAGCCAGGAAATGCGCGTTGATCTCGTAGATGATCTCCAACAACCTCGGCAACAAACTTTGCATCAGATTGACCGACCATTTTTCCAAGGCTTCCGGCAACAGCGTGTGATTGGTGTAAGCCATCGTGTTGCGGGTGATATTCCAGGCATCGCGCCAGGACAACCCATGGATATCCATCAGCAGACGCATCAATTCGGCAACCGCGATACTGGGATGGGTATCGTTTAGTTGAAAACAATTCTTTTCGGAAAACTTCGAGAAATTGTTGCCGTGCCGCCCGACCCAGTTTGCGATCACGTCCTGCAAACTGGCGGATGCCAGCAAATATTGTTGTTGCAGGCGTAGCGCCTTGCCGTTTTCGTTGGCATCGTTGGGGTACAACACCATCGTGATGTTCTCGGCGGTGACCTTCTGAGCGACCGCCTCGGCATAGTCGCCGGCGTTGAATTCCTGCAGATTAAACTCTTCGGTGGCGATTGCCTTCCAAAGCCGCAAAGTATTGACGGTACCGTTCTTGTAGCCAGGTACCGGCGTGTCGTAAGGCATGGCCAGAATATCGTGCGTTTCTATCCAACTGGTACGCCGATTGCCGTGTTCGTCAATGTGACTTTGAGTCCGGCCGCCGAATTTGATCCGATGCATGTATTCCGGACGTTCGATCTCCCAAACGTTGCCCATCCGCAACCAGTGGTCCGGCCGCTCGACCTGCTCGCCATTGACGATCTGCTGGGTAAACATGCCGTATTCGTAACGCAGCCCGTAACCGGTGACCGGCAACTGTAAAGTCGCGCAACTGTCGATGAAACAGGCCGCCAGCCGACCCAAGCCACCGTTACCCAATCCGGCGTCCGGCTCGCTCTCCACCAGTTCCTCGGCTTCCAAACCGAGATCGTATAGCGCTTGAGTAACCACGTCGTCCACGCCCAAATTCAGCATCGCGTTGCTCAGGGACCGGCCGATCAGAAACTCCATCGACAGATAAAAGGCCTTCTTGCAATCCGAATCGCGGTAGACGTTGTAAGTTTTTTTCCAGCGCTCGACCAACCTGTCGCTGATGGTCAACGACAAAGCCTCGTAGGCATAGTGCGGCGAACGGCAATTTTCGTCTCGCCCCAACCGATGGCTGTAATAGTGTTTGAAATCGGAGATGAAATGCTTCTTTTCCATCCCCAACTTGGGCAGCTTGGTGATGTCGGAAGCGGGATTGCTCTTATGAAAAACTCTATGCGGCATCGTGATTACCCTGTAAAACAATGAATCTCTGGAAGCCATAGCGCAAACATGGATGACGATACACTCCCGGCAAGCCGGGCAAACAATCCGATCCGCTCAAAACCGGACGACTTGAGTCGGGCGACTGGCGGAGCCGCCCGTCAACCCAATCAGCTCAGCTTACCGTGACACTGCTTGTACTTTTTACCCGAACCGCAAGGGCACGGATCGTTACGACCGACCTTACGATCGCCGCGTACAAACGGTACCCCATTCTCGTCGGCCGGCTCGGCCGTTTCGTCGCCGGATTCGAAAAGCGACGAAGCCTCGGCATGTTCGTAATGCATTTCCTGCGGCGCTTGGCGTTGTTGATCGATCGCTTCGACATCTTCCTCGCGACTGACCTGCACCTTGCAGAGTATAGTCACGACTTCCTGTTTGATGTGATTCAACAAGCTGGTAAACATTTGGAATGACTCGCGCTTGTACTCCTGTTTGGGGTCCTTTTGCGCATAACCGCGGAAATGTATGCCTTGGCGCAGTTGGTCCATCGCCGCCAAATGCTCCTTCCAACTGTTATCCAGGACTTGCAGCATCACCGATTTTTCGAAGTGCCGCATCACGGAAGCGCCGATACTGTCTTCCTTGGCCTTGGCTTCCTGCTCGGCTTTCTCGACGACCAAATGCCGCAGCTTGGCTTCGTTCAAGGTTTTGTCCCGCGCCATCATCTCGACCAACGGCATGCTCAGGTTAAAATCCTGCGACAAATGCTGTTCCAGACCGCGAATATCCCATTGTTCTTCCATCGTTTTCGGCGGGACGAACTGGGTCACCGCGTCGTTGAGCACATCCGCGCGTATCGCCGCCACGATGTCGCTGATATCCTCGGCGGCCATCAACTCGTTGCGCTGCGAATAGATCACTTTGCGTTGATCGTTGGCGACATCGTCGTAGGCCAAAATTTCCTTACGAATATCGAAGTTGCGGTTTTCCACCTTGCGCTGGGCGCTCTCGATCGACCGAGTCACCCAGGGATGCTCGATCGCTTCGCCTTCCTGCATGCCCAACTTCTGCATCAGGCCAGCTACCCGCTCAGATGCGAAAATCCGCATCAAATCGTCTTCCAACGACAAATAAAACCGGGTTGAACCCGGATCGCCCTGCCGGCCGGAACGACCGCGCAACTGGTTATCGATCCGCCGCGACTCGTGGCGTTCGGAACCGATCACGTGTAAACCGCCGGACGCCAACACTTTTTCATGGCGATCCAACCACGCACCTCGCACCTGTTCCTTGGCATCGTCGCTGGCGTCTTCGCCCAAGGTCGCCAGCTCAGCATTCAAATTACCGCCCAACACGATGTCGGTACCGCGACCGGCCATGTTGGTGGCAATCGTCACCGCGCCCGGCATACCCGCCAACTCGATGATATGGGCCTCGCGCTCATGTTGTTTGGCATTCAAGACTTCGTGCTGGATGCCTTGTTGCTTCAGCATCGCCGAAATCCGCTCGGAGTTTTCGATCGACGTGGTGCCGACCAGCACCGGCTGACCGCGTTTGACGCAATCCTTAATGTCTTCGATGACCGCGTTGTATTTTTCCCGCGCCGACAAGTACACCAAATCGCCCATGTCTTTACGGATCATCGGTCTATGGGTCGGGATAACGACAACTTCCAAGCCGTAAATTTTGTTCAGCTCGAACGCTTCGGTATCCGCGGTACCGGTCATCCCGGACAGCTTGTTGTACAGGCGGAAATAGTTTTGGAAGGTAATCGAGGCCAGTGTCTGGTTCTCGTTTTGAATGGTAACGCGTTCCTTGGCTTCGACCGCCTGATGCAAGCCGTCCGACCAACGCCGGCCGGTCATCATGCGCCCGGTGAATTCGTCGACAATGATGACTTGATCGTTTTTAACGACGTAATCGACATCGCGCTGAAACAAAATATGCGCCCGCAACGAGGCATTCAGGTAGTGCATCAAACGAATGTTGGCCGCGTCGTACAACGAGGAACCGGCCTCGATCAAGCCGTGTTCAACCAACAAACGCTCGACTTTTTCGTAGCCGGCCTCAGTCAGGTGTATCTGCCGCGATTTCTCGTCCACCGCATAATCGCCCGGCATTTTGTCTTGCAATTCCGGATCTTCGGATTTTTCCTGCTTGGTCAGCAGCGGGATGATCGCGTTGGTCTTCAAATAGACGTCGGTATTGCCCTCGGCCTGCCCGGAAATGATCAGCGGCGTTCTGGCTTCGTCGATCAAGATCGAATCGACCTCGTCGACGATCGCGAAATTCAGGTCGCGCTGAACTTTTTGCTCCAGACTGAACGACATGTTGTCGCGCAAGTAGTCGAAGCCGAATTCGTTATTGGTACCGTAGGTAATATCGGCGGCGTATGCGGCTTGGCGTTGTTCGTGGTTTAAGTCGCTAACGATCACGCCGGTGCTCAAACCCAGAAAACCGTAAAGCTTACCCATCCATTCGGCGTCGCGGCGCGCCAGATAGTCGTTGACGGTCACGACGTGAACGCCGCGGCCGGGCAAGGCGTTAAGATAGGCCGCGAGCGTGGCCATCAGGGTTTTACCTTCACCGGTTTTCATCTCGGCGATCTTGCCGGAATTCAACACCATACCGCCGATCAACTGCACGTCGAAATGTCGCATACCGAACACCCGGCTCGACGCTTCGCGCACCGTGGCGAAGGCTTCCGGCAATAGTTGGTCCAGTTTTTCGCCCCGTGCCAGGCGATCGCGGAATTCCTGAGTCTTAGCGGTTAACGCGGCATCGGACAGTGTTTCGTATTCGGCGGCCAACGCATTAATCTTCTTGACTATTCTGCGCTTTTTCTTGATCAGCCTGTCGTTCCGGCTGCCAACTACCATTTTAACCAGCTTCCCCAGCATGATAATTCCAGTATTAGAGTGAACCAAAGTTTGCGATTATAACGTTATGGGGGGGCGCTGACTAGAAAACAAGCCCATGCCACCGACGCCAAAACCGCTGGAACATGGACAAGCCAGGCAATGCAGGTATAATTTCTCTCCTTCACTTTCCCACCTCGCCACCCATTTTCCGGCACGCCTCCTCCGTATGAAAATTGTGATACTCGGCGCCGGCGTCACCGGCTCATCGGTAGCCGGCGCTCTCGCCAGCGAAGAAAACGACATCGTGGTCATCGATCAAAAATCGCACTTGCTGACGGCCCTTAAAGCGCGCCTGGACATCGCCACTGTCGAAGGCAACGCCACGCATCCCAGCGTTCTGGAGCAATCCGGGATTCGCGATGCAGACATGGTCATCGCGGTGACCGACCGAGACGAAACCAATATGCTGGCCTGCCAGGTAATCAATACGCTGTACAGCAAGCCGAAAACCATCGCCAGGGTAAGGGCCATCGATTTTCTGACCCACCCCGAACTGTTCCAACCTAACGGTATTCCTATCGATATCGTCATCAGTCCGGAACAAGTAGTCACCGAAGCCATTCGCAACCTGATCAAATTTCCGGGCGCGCTGCACGTCTCCGAATTCGCCGACGGTTTGGTGCGGTTGTTTTCGATCAAGGTAGTCGCCACCGGCTTTTTGACCGGCAAGCGCATCCAGGCGGTCAAGGAAAAACTGGCCGACGGTATGATCCGCGTTGCCGCGATCTTTCGTGACGGCAAGGCGATTCCGGTCAACGGCGAAGCGGTCATCGCCACCGGCGACGAGGTGTTTTTCGTCTGCCCGCGCGACAAGGTCCGTAAGACACTGATTGATTTACACAAACTGGAATCGCCGATCAAATCCATCATGCTGGCCGGCGGCGGCCACATCGGCAAACGTCTGGCGTTAGCGCTGGAAAACAACTATCACGTCAAGGTGATCGAACACAACATCGAACGCGCCAAGGACATCGCCAACGATTTGCGCAACACAATGATTTTGCACGGCGACTGCACCGACGAATCGCTGCTGCTGGAAGAAATGATCGAGGATACCGATCTGTTCTGCGCCATCACCAATAACGACGGCATCAACCTGATTTCGGCGGGGCTGGCGAAAAAGCTCGGCGCCAAGAAAGCCATCTGCTTGGTCAACAATAACTCCTACCTGAAATTGCTGGACGGCAGCGACATCGATTTGGCGATACAACCCAAGCTGGAAACCCTAGGCGGCATCTTGAAACACGTTCGCAAAGGCGACGTGGTCGGCGTCAGCTCGGTTTGCGGCGGCAGCGCCGAGGCCATCGAAGCGATCGCCCATCGCAGCAAAAACGCCTCTTCGGTGGTGGGGCTAAGGGTCGATCAGGTCAATCTGCCCGACGGCGTGATTCTGGGCGCGTTGATTCGCGAGAAGGAAGTGATTCCGGTACATCACGACACCGTGTTCGCGGAAGGCGATCATGTGGTGATGTTTGCGCTGAACAAGAAACACGTCAAGGATATCGAGGAATATTTCCAACCGATCTGAACGCGCCGCGGGCATCACTCCGACAGCGGCTTACCTTCGCGATCAGCATCGATACACGCCAACGCGCGTTGCGGCATGCCGGCTGCGCTGGTCTCCTGCTGCAACGCGGCGCGGCTATCCTCGTGCACCGCCGCCATGAATTGCAACAAGGCCATCTCCATCCGCAATTTTTCGTCCGGTTCGTCACTATCCCACATCCGGTTCAACAACTGCTTGGCGTGGTGATGTATCGTAAATGCCACGGCCTCCGGCAAATGCGCGTAACTGGCGCGTAGCGAGTTTTTCAATTTGTCCAACGATTCCAGATATTGCCGGTAGTCCTTTAAATCCTGCTGGCATTGAACCTTGACCATCGCCAGTTCGTTGGCGTTGCGCGCTTTGTTCACTGCCAACTCGTGGGCCAATTGCTGAGCCTGTTTGCGCAGCTGGGCGGCTAGCGCCTGCTCCGCGACGGCTTGATTTCGGCGCAATTCGGCGGCCAAGTCTTGGCGCGCCAAACGCCAATCAAGCTGATCGTCGCTAGCCCGCCGCCAAAATGAAAGCGCCGCGCTCAGCCAGCGCCCGATCGCCGCCATCAGACTTGCTCGCGGACCGCAAGGATGCCCGCGACGTCGCCGCTGCGCAGACAATGTTTCAATTCGCGCCTAAGCGTTTTGAAACGCTTGGCCGGCAACAGAGCCTTGCCCGCCAACAATTCCGACTCAACAGCCGCCGACAACTCCCGCAACTGCTTGCGATCGTCGGCCGCCAGGATGCGCCGGCGCCGCATGGCCGCCCGATATTGCAACTGCTTGAACTCCAAAGCCCGGCGCGTCGCGGCTGCGCGCCTGGCCAGTTCCAGCGCGGCGACGCGCCGCAAAGCCGCCGCGGTTTCGCTGCAAAAAGCCCGCAGATCGCGACTGACCTCTCTAATCAAACCGAATAACCCTAGGCCGCCCCATAAGGCCAAGGCCACCAGTAAAATTTTGGCGCCCAGCAGATAAAGCAAACCGGTTAGCAACGCCAAGCCCGCTTGCATCGCCAAAAACCCGGCCAACAATAACAGCATGGCTAAACTACCGAGCAGCAACGCCGCCCAAACCAAACGTCCGGACATCGTTACGGACGCTCGATAAACTCCAGGGCGTTGCCGTCCCGGTCCCGGCAAAACAAGGCTTTACGCCCGGAGATACTCAGTGTGAATTCTATACCGCTCCGCTCCAAGCTTTCCCTGAGGGCATCTATGGAATCGACATGCATCGCCACATGCCGATCTCGCCCGCCATGCGCCGCACGTCCGCTGATGGGATCGGGATTGGGCAGCTCCAGTAGATGAATTTGTTGGGCACCGATCTGCAGCCATGCACCCGGAAACGGCAAGTCCGGTCGCTCGGTCTGCGGCATACCCAATATGTCGCGGTAAAACCTTAAAGACTGTTCGGTATCGGACACCAACAGACTGGCATGATGTAACGTAAAATTGTGTGCGGTCATGGCGCTACCCCGGATTGAAAATCCCGTCGATTATACCGTCGATGCCGGCAGCCAAGCTAAACTGTCGGCCGTGGCGCCGGACGGGCGGTATTCGGCGCCGAGCCAACCGCGATAGGCCGATCCGGCAATCGAATCGAACAGGGCGGCAAAATCGATAGCCCCGCTACCCGGCTCGCCGCGCCCCGGCACGTCGGCAAACTGTATGTGGCCGATACGCTCGGCATGTGCCGCGATAAACGCCGCGCAATCCTCGCCCATCCGGGTCATGTGATAAATGTCGTACTGCATTTTTAAATGCGGATGGCCGATTTGATCGAGGATATCCAGCATTTGCCGACCGCTATCGACCAAAAAACCCGGCATGTCGAAGGTGTTGATCGCCTCGAACACTGTCTCGACGCCCAATTCGGCAAACTGGTCAGACGCGAATCGCAAATTATCCAGCAAGGTTTGCCAATACGCCGGTCGGCACTCGGCAGTCAAGCACCGGCCCGGCAGCACGTTGACGAACGCCGGTCGCAACACTTGGGCGTAACGGTAGGCTTGCGCCACCGCTCGCCGAAACTCGGCGACGCGCTCCGGTACAGCCGCGAGGCCTTCGCCGCCCTGCAACAAAGTGGCCGCGTCGACATTGAACAGCACCAGGCGCAAATCATGATACTGCAATTGGTCGGTGATCGCTTCGGCCGGCAAATCGTAGGGAAACTGGATTTCGACAGCGTCGAAACCGGCGCGGCGCGCGGCCTGGAACCGTTCGAGCAGTGGGTATTCGTCGAACAACAAACTGAGATTGGCCGAAAAACGCAACATCGCCAATCAAGTCTCGCGGTAAAGTTTGATCAAGGTCGCCGGATCTTGATTCAGAAAGCCGCGACCGGCGTGGAGCCGCAGCAGTTGCGCGGCCAGACCGGACATTGGTACCGCAGAACCCGCTTGACCGGCAACATCCGCCGCCATCGTCAGGTCTTTCAATAGCGTGCCTACCCGCCATTTCACCGGCTCGAAACGACCCTCCGCCATTTCCGGACCGACAATTTGCAGCGGCTTGGAATCGGCGAAGCCGCCGGCCAGCGCTTGCGGAATCCGCTCGGCGTCGACCCCGGCCGCCCGAGCCAGCGCCATCATTTCGGCGATGACCAGCACGTTGCAACTGACGATCATCTGATTGCAGATTTTGGTAATCTGACCGCTGCCGACCGGCCCCATGTGGGTTAAGCGACTGTAAAGTGGTCGCAACACCTGCCGGGCAACATCGATATCGTCCGCTTCGCCGCCCGCCATGATCGCCAGACTGCCCTCCTCGGCACCGACCGTACCGCCGGACACCGGCGCATCCACCCAACGCATGCCGCAACCGGCCTTGACCGCAGCGGCCAAGCGCCGGGTAACATCCGGATGAATGCTGGACAGGTCGATCAACAATTTCTGGGCGTTGCCGGCGGCGATGACGCCTTGGGCCACGACGCTTTCCACGGCGGCACTATCGGCCAGACACAGCAAGATCACATCGGAATTGGCGACCAACTCAGCAACGCTGGCACACACGGCCGCACCGGCGGCGGCAACGTCGCTCAGCTTTTCCGGGCTGCGATTCCAGACGCGCACGGTAAACCCCGCATCCAGCAAGCGCAAGGTCATCGGCCTACCCATCAAGCCGATGCCGACAAATCCCAATGTATAGCGCATCGCGGCCCTCTTCTGCCTTATTCGAACAATGCCGGACTCAGATCGATCGGTTGGCTATCGTCCAGGCCGGCCATCAGATGACCGTGGACCAACTGAAACGCCTGATCGAAATCGGCATTCACGAAGCGTTGCGCCAAATGCCCGCATAACGCATACAAGGCCGAGTAGTGCACGGTTTCACCGGAGACGCACTGGTGGACTTTATCGGATAAGGCTCGTACCAACGACAATACCGAGCCGTCCTGGCGCCAATTGACCGACACCGTGACCACCTCGTCGCCGCGGCAGGCAATCGCCGCCAAGGCGTTGAACGCCAAATCGACCAAACCCGCCAGTATTTTCAACAAATCGCCGCCAGCGACCGCTTTGAAGGTGTAACTGGCACAATCCAACAACAGCGCCTGGCGCATGACGATATCCATGTCAGACAGATGCGCTAAATCGCCGTCATCGGGTTGAGCAATGCCGAATTGACGATGAAATTCCTTAACCAATTGTAAATGCTTGTTCATAGTTACCCGCTGTTAATGAAATTTAGAATGCGCGTGGATTGCCGGCCGGATTCGTTCCGCGTTACTGAATACGCTGCCGGGACTGGATCAACGAAATCGAGACGATGACGATCAAGGCCAGCAACGAGGCTTCTAGGGTCAGAAACGCGGCAATCTTGAAATAGGCAAAACGGGGGTCAACAAACCTGACCAGCCAACCGGCCGCTTCGTCGGCCAATGCCGCCGCGTATATGATGCCGCTTAACCACACTTTCAACAGAGTCGGCAACGAGGTCATCAGCATCAAATGCGTTAAAGTCAACACCAGCATGCCCATCGCAAACAGATGAAAGTGGGTAACTTCGAGCAAACTTTGATAGCTTCTGGGTTGAGTGAAGGCTTCTTCCGAACCGAGATAGAAAGCGACCACCGACTCGACGGTTAAACTCATCTTATGAAAATACATCAAGCCGTTACTGACCCATAACAGCGCCACGTAGACCAAAAACATCAGGATCAAGGAATTGATCAACAATTGGCGGTTTTGTTCGCCGGTCACAAAAAATCGCATTAGGGTTTTGCTGGTTTCAACAGGACTTCGAAGATGGCAACCAGTTTTCTGGCGCTGTTTAACGCCGCCCGCGAGCTCAAGGTGGCGCCGGCCACGGCCTGAACTTCTTTGTCGAAGCTCAAATCCTCCAGGCCGCGATTAGTTAATAGCGTAAACCAACGTTCCGGCGGCTGATATTCGGTAGGCTCATGAAAAGCCAAAGTATACACGTTGCGTAGACGCCCATCGGGGTTCAAAACCAGTAGCAGGGTTTCGGGCTGCGTTCTGACAGTGTGCGACTCGATCAACGCATATCCGACAATCTGGCCCTGCTTTTTGCCGACATGCAGACTAATCAGGCTGGAATCGAGCTTGACCTTAGCTAGTCGTTCGATTTCCAAAACCTGCTCCGGCGTCGGAAACAGCGATAGCACTTCGACGCTGACGTCCTCCGCAAAGGCCAGTTTCAGCGCTTCCGCCTTGCTGTAATACACCGTCGCCAGCGCCGAACTTGCGGCAGTCAACAGGGCAATCAACGCTATTGATAATCTGATCAGGCTAAAAATATTCACTACCGTTCCCGCAAATAAAGGGTGGCTATGATAGAGACAGCCAACCGATTTGCCAAACCTTTCCCGATACCACTTCCTCCATTATCGGCCACTTCGTTCTGCGTACCGCATCTTTTTCGCCTCGTTTCCCGCTCGGATAGTCCCTGTCGTTCGTGAAATACCACAGATGGCCTAGCAATATTTCTTGCAAATGAGAATGCTTGGCATTTATTATTTGAAAAACTCACCTTATTGTTCAACATCCTATCAAGGGGTTATCCGATGATTATTAGCAAACCATTCAAACCAACCGTTTGCCTGGCGGGCGCTATTAGCTTGGCGCTGGGCACGGCACACGCAGCGCCACCGATGCCGAATACGATGGAGGAGATGTGGAAAATCGTTCAGCAACAACAACAGGAAATCGAAGCGCTGAAGGCCAAAACCGCCCAAAACGAGGCCTTGCAACAGGAAGTCAATACATTGAAGGAACAACAAAAGTCGACCCAAGCAGTGGCGCAATCCACCCCGGTAGTTAACGGAAAGACCGGACAAAACGGCGAGCTGGAACGCAAAACCGATGTGCTGGCAACCGAAGTCGAACGCCTGAAAACCCAATTGTTCATACCCGAGTCTCGCGAATATAAGAGCCAATACGGTCTAGGTCCGGCCGCATCCAATGTCTACCGCGTCAATCGGGGTATTTCAATCGGCGGTTACGGCGAAGCAATGTACACCAATTACGCCGATCCGCGCGGCGACAGTGCCACTAATAAAGACACCGCCGACCTGGAACGCGCCGTCATTTACCTGGGTTACAAATTCAACGACTGGATCGTGCTGAACAACGAATTCGAATTCGAACACGCCTCGACCGGCGAGGGCTCCGAGGAAAAAGGCGAAATTTCCGTCGAGTTCTCGCAACTCGATTTCCTGCTCAATCCCAAATACAACGTCCGTGCCGGATTGATGTTGATGCCGATGGGCTTTATCAACGAAATGCACGAACCGACCACCTACCATGGCAATCACCGCCCGGACGTCGAGCGCTACATCATCCCGTCCACTTGGCGAGAAATGGGCGCCGGCCTGTTCGGCGAGATCTTGCCGGGCCTGGAATATCGGGCCTACGCCGTCAACGGCCTGAATGCCGCGAATTTCTCCAATATCGGTATCAAGGAAGGTAGAGGCGGCGGCAGCAACGCCCAGGCCGAGGATTTTGCCTTCACCGCCCGCCTGGACTATTCGCCGAATTTTGTGCCGGGCTTGATGGTGGGTGCATCGACGTTTCAAGGCAACAGCAGTCAAAAGAATTTGGTCGACTTCGACGGCAAGGGCGTGGATTTTTACACCCAACTCTACGAAGGCCATCTGCAATACAAATACCGCGGCCTGGAACTGCGCGCCTTGGGGGCGTGGAGCCGTATCGAGAACACCGAATTCTTAAATCCGATCATCGCTGGCGACGGCCCAATCGGTAAGGAAAGTTTCGGCTGGTACCTCGAAGCCGCTCACGACATCATGCCGTTCGTCTGGAAGGAAAGCAGCCAATACCTCGCACCATTCGTCCGGGTCGAGCGTTACGACACCGTCGCCGCCGTCGCTAGCGGTTTCGAGAAAGGCAGCGGCCTCGATCGTTGGATTTATCAAGCCGGCCTCAGCTACAAACCGATAGACAATATCGTCATCAAGGCCGACTACCGCAACATCCGCGATCGAAAACTGGTCCCGGCCGGCGTACCGTTCGGGGACGAGTTCAATCTAGGCTTCGGCTTTATCTATTAATAATAACCACAGCTAATAATAACCACGGCGACGAGGCGGCGACCTGACCAATATCCGCCGCCTCGGGTGCGCTCGCCTCGCGCGAAACGGTCCCCACGAGATACGATCATGAAATTATTTTCGCTGCTTACTACCCTCGCCGCCGCTTGCTTCGCCGCGACTGCCGGGGCCGACGTTCCGGTTCTGCCCGGTGCCGGCAATCTCAGTACCAAGGCGCAACTGGGCCAACAGTTATTTTTCGACACCAATCTATCCGAACCGGCCGGCCAGGCCTGCGCTACCTGCCACGATCCGGCGTTCGCCTTTACCGACCCGGACAAAAACTCGCCGACATCGCAAGGCATACTGAGCAATTTGCAGGGCAACCGGAACACGCCGACCGCGATGTATTCCGGTTACGCCCCAGCGTTTTATTACGACCGCGCCTCGGGTCTTTACCTCGGCGGCCAATTCCTGGACGGCCGAGCCGCGACGCTGGAAGACCAAGCCAAAGGGCCGTTTTTAAACCCCGTGGAAATGGCCAACCCCGATAGCGCGACGGTCGTGTCCAAGGTCCGCTCCGCCGCGTATGCCGCGATGTTCGACTCCGTTTACGGCAACGGCGCGCTGGACGACGTCGACCTCGCCTACGACAGGATCGCCAACGCGATTGCCGAGTTCGAGCGCAGTCCGGTATTCAACCGCTTTACGTCCAAATACGACTTTTACTTATTCGGCAAAGCCAAATTCACCGCTCAGGAAAAACGCGGCTTGCAACTCTTCGAAGCCGGCAACAAAGGCAATTGCGCGGCCTGCCACCCCAATCGTCCGCTGGCTAACGGCACTCCTCCGCTATTCACGGACCACAGTTACGATAACCTCGGCGTGCCGAAGAACCCGGCGAACTTGTTTTATACCTTGAGCGCGGAATTGAACCCGGAAGGCGCGACCTTCATCGACGAGGGCCTGGGCGGCCGCCTGCACCTCAACGCCGAACTCGGCAAAATCAAAGTGCCGACCCTGCGCAATGTCGCGGTCACCGGACCTTATATGCACAACGGCTATTTCAAAACCCTGCGAGGCGCGGTTGAGTTGTACAGCAACCGCGACATCAAAAAACGTTGCGGGAATACGTTAACGCTGGAAGCGACCGCTTTGTCGAAAAAGTGTTGGCCGGCTCCCGAGGAAAATACCAACGTCAACCATGCCGAGCTCGGCGCATTGAACCTGAAGAAAAAGGAAGTCGACGATTTGGTGGCGTTTTTGAAGACTTTGACCGACGGCTACAAATCCGAATCGCCGTGGCCGTACAAGGCGCCTAAATAACGACCGGCAACCGGACCAGGTATCGGCTAGGCTACCAATCCCAGCGGTTTACAGCGTTTCACGCCCGCCCGCCGCTTCGATCAGTGCCAGCTTCCGCCGCTTGGACAGCTTCTTGATCGCGGCCTCCCGCCGAGACGCCGAGGCGCGGTCGTGTCCGGTTTCGCGATAGGCAACCGCGAGCGGAATTCGACTCCGAAAAAACTTAGCGCCGCGCCCGCTCCGATGTTCGTCGAAGCGGCGCGCCACGTCGGTGCTGATTCCGGTATACAAACTGCCATCCTGGCACAACACAATGTAAACCGACCAAGCGGCGGACGCGACTTCCGCATTGGGGGCCATTTGCCCGCCATCGTCGCCGGCCACCAAGCCCACCGATAGCCCGACAGCATTCATCGGCGCTTGAGTTCGTCGATGCCTTGGTTGGCCAAGCGGTCCGCCCGCTCGTTGCCGTCGTTGCCGGAGTGGCCCTTCACCCATACCCAATCGATGCGATGGCGTTGGATCGCCGCGTCGAGCCGCCGCCACAAATCCTCGTTCTTGACCGCTTGATTGGCCGAGGTTTTCCAGGACCGCTTCTTCCAATTGACCATCCATTCGGTAATACCCTGCAACACGTATTTGGAATCGGTATGCAAACGCACGTTGCAAGCGTGCGTCAACGCTTCCAGGGCCTGAATCGCCGCCATCAACTCCATCCGGTTATTGGTGGTTTCCGGGTCGCCGCCGTGCAGCAGTTTCTGCTTGCCTTTATAGTGCAGACAAACCCCCCAACCGCCCGGACCGGGATTGCCGCGACAAGCGCCGTCGGTATAGATTTCAACTAACTCGCTCATGATTTAATTTGTTTTAGTAATTCGGTAATCGATTTTCGACGCCGGCTCCGGCGGTCGCCAAACCGGCTTTGCGCTTAAATTCCGCCGCCAATGGAATCAGAGAATACTGACGCTTCACAACCTTGACACCGTAAGCCATCGTCAGCAACGAAGGATAACCGGTCCGAAATTGGCCGTGGGTGATCGTAAAACGGTCCAAGCCAAATTCCACGGTGTTCAAGACTTCGAAATTCAGCAGTTTCAGCCAGTCCAACAGCCGGGCGCGGCTGATGAAATGCGCGCGCCAGGAATCGGCCAGTTTGCGGTCCCAAACGAATTGAAAGCGCACCGACGGGCTGAACGGATTGAAATTCAGCATTACCAACTCACCGCCCGGTTTTAGCACTCTATTCACTTCCCGCAGGGTTCGAAAACGCTGGGCATCGAATTCCAACAAATGAGGCAATATCACCAAGTCCATCGACTCTGTCTGTATCGGCAAGCTGTAGGCCTTGGCGGTTACCTTTAACGCCTCGGCGCTACCAAGACGCTTGGCATCCAGAATTAAATAATTTTGGTAGAGCGAGCAATCCACGAAGTCCCGTTCCCAACCCAATCCGCCGATCTGCAATTGCGTCTGCTTACAACTGACCGTGATCGAGCGTTTCAAATAACTCGCCTCCATGCTTTGCAACAGCTTGCCCCTAGGCGTCTGATACAGTGCGAACAAAAAGTCTCTCTTCATTTACCCCAACCGTTTTAGAGCATGTTTTTTTGGCTAATCGGGAAAGCCATGCTAGCATCTAATTTTTTTATTTTAGCGAGTACAGACAATGCCCTGCTCATTTTCGAAAAAAACAGCCTGTCATCTGTCTTTGATTCTGCCGATACTGCTGTTGTCCGGCTGTAGCCAGTCCACCAAAAAAGACCATTTGGGCCAGGCCGTCGGCAGCAAGTTCTCGATATTTACCCGCAACGGCCAAGCCAACCGTAACGAAAAATCACCGAGCGAAACCAAGGAGTTTTCGACTATCTGGGACCGGATGCTGTCATTGTACGCGTTACCGGAAATCGATAACGCCCGAATCGATCGCGAGGTTAACTGGTACCTGAGAAATCCGGAATACCTGACCAGGGTACAACAGCGCGCCGAGCCTTATCTGTACTTCATCCTGAACGAACTCGAAGCCAAAAACATTCCCGGCGAGCTGGCGCTGTTACCGGCCGTCGAAAGCGCATTCCGACCCGACGCCATGTCGCCGGCCCAAGCCTCGGGCCTGTGGCAATTCATTCCGCCCACCGGCAAACTCTACGGGCTGAAACAAAACAGCTGGTTCGACGGCCGCCGCGACGTCATAGAATCCACCCAAGCTGCCGCGACCTTCTTGAAGGAACTCAGCGAGTGGTTCAACAACGATTGGCTATTGGCACTGGCCTCGTATAACGCCGGCAAAGGCAATATCAAAAACGCGATAGATCGCAATCTCGATCGAGGCCAACCCACCGACTTCTGGTCGCTGGACCTGAACAACGAAACCTCCGCCTACGTGCCGCGACTGTTGGCCATTGCGAAAATCTTCGCCAACCCCGAGAAATACAACGTCAGTTTGCAGCAATTCCCCAACGAACCCTACTTCGAACTGGTCGATATCAAATCGCAACTGGATTTGGGCAAGGCCGCCGAACTGGCGCAATTGCCGATGGACCATTTCTTCAAGCTGAATCCGGGGTTCAACCGCTGGAGCACCGATCCCGAAGGTCCGCACCGTTTACTGATTCCGGTCGACAAAGCTCCGGCCTTCAAGGAAAAGCTGGCGGAATTGCCCCACGAAGAGCGCATCAAATGGATGCACCATACCGTGGGCTACCGCGAAAGCTTGAAAGTCATCGCCAAGAAACACAACACGTCGGTGGACGAGATCAAGCAGGTCAATCACCTGGACGGCGAAACGGTCGCCGACGGCAAGGTTTTGTTGATACCGACTTCTTACAAAGCTTTGCGTGACGAACCGACCGGCAACCTAGCCGCCGCCCAACCTTCGGCGCCGATCCAAGCCGCGCCGAGCAAGCAAATCTACACGGTCAAAAAAGGCGATACGCTGTGGAGCGTCGCGCAACATTTAGGCGTGGATAGAGACGACATCGTCAATTGGAACAAACTGCCGAAAAAAGCGGTTCTGAAGCCTGGTCAAAAAATCACCGTCAAAAAAGGCGGAGATATTACTGTCGCTTCGGCGGCACCGGCGTTCAAGCAAATCAGCTACACGGTTAAATCGGGCGACACCCTGGCGCAAATTTCCAAGAAATTTAACGTCGCCGTCACCGAGCTGCGCAAGTGGAACAATGTCCCTAAAAACAAGGCCGATATAAAACCCGGCACTAAACTCAAGATCATCGTAGAAACCGCCCATCCTTCGACCTAAGCCTAAGAACCGCGAGCGCTGCTTAAGTCCGTCCCACGGAACACCATCTCTGTTTGCCGCCGGACGGGGCACATCAACCGTCCGGACTCACACCCTTCGAGCAGGCCTCACGTTAGCCTAATCCCATCCGACTCCAGCACTATTCGGCGTTGCTTGTACAAGCCGCCGATAGCCTGCTTGAACACCTTCTTACTGACACCAAACGTGTCGTAAATCAATTGCGGGTCGCTTTTGTCGGTCAACGCGATATAACCACCGCGCTCCGCCAAGATGTCCAGGATTTTTTGCGAAGTGCTATCGACTTTCTCGCCGTATTTAGCTTGCGTTAAAATCAGATCCAACCGTCGATCCGGCCGTATCTTTTTGATGAAGCCGGCCAGCTTCTGGCCTTTTTTTAACGGCTGGAACACCTCGCTTTTATATAAAACACCCCAGTATTTGTGATCGACAACGGCCTTAAAACCCAGTTCGGTATGCTCGGCGATGATCAACTCCACCGCCTGGCCGTCCTGATAATAAAACGCCTCATCTTGGATAAAATCGTCCAGACGCATCGACGCCGCAATCCGATTATCTTCATCCAGAAACAGCCGCACCAGGCAGAAACGCCCTTCGATCACCTTGCCTTTTTGCTCGCTGAACGGTAACAGCAAATCCTTGGGCAAACCCCAATCCAAAAACGCGCCGGCGTGACTCAGCGATACCACTTTCAGCCAAGCGACTTCGCCGGCTTGCGCCTTAGGCGTTTGCGAGGTGGCAACGACTTGATTCTTGCCGTCAATATAGACGAAAACCGTTAGGCGATCGCCGACCGGCTTACCGGCCGCCCCGCCGGAGTCGGCCAACGCGATTTCGCCCCATTCGCCGCCATCGAGATAGCATTGATCATCGCGATGGCTGACGATGCTTAAAGTATTGAGTTTGCCGAGTTCTATCATGATTTCAGTCCTGTTGGGCGCGGTTATACGTCAGCCAAATTGCCTTTGTCTTCCAGCCAACTCTTACGGTCGCTGGCACGTTTTTTGGCCAACAGCAAATCCATCTGCTCGCGGGTATTGTCGTTTTCCGCGACGGTCAACTGTACTAGTCGGCGAGTGTCCGGATTCATCGTGGTTTCCCGCAATTGGGACGGGTTCATTTCGCCCAAGCCCTTGAAGCGCTGAATATTGACCTTACCGGTCAATTTTTCGGCTTCGATACGCGCCAATACCCCCAGGCGTTCGGATTCGTCCAATGCATAAAACACCTTTTTACCAACGTCGATCCGGTAAAGCGGCGGCATCGCCACGAATACGTGACCGGCATCGACCAAGGCCCTAAAATGCTGATAAAACAGCGCGCAGATCAAGGTCGCGATGTGGTTGCCGTCGGAATCGGCGTCCGCCAATATACAGACCTTGCCGTAGCGCAGGTTTTGCAAATCGTTACTGTCCGGCTCTATGCCCAAGGCGACGGCAATATCGTGGACTTCTTGAGAAGCCATCACTTCGCCGGAATCGACCTCCCAAGTATTTAGAATCTTGCCGCGCAGCGGCATGATGGCCTGAAACTCGCGGTCGCGAGCTTGTTTGGCCGAGCCGCCGGCCGAATCGCCCTCGACCAGAAACAGTTCGGTTCGACTGAGATCCTGCCCCGAACAATCGGCCAATTTACCGGGCAAGGCCGGACCGCTGGTGATTTTCTTGCGGACGATCTTCTTGCCGGCTCGCAAGCGCTTCTGGGCGCTGGCGAGAATGATCTCGGCGATTTTCTCGCCTTCCTGCGGATGCTGGTTTAGCCACAAGCTGAAAGTATCCTTGGCGACGCCGGAAACGAAAGTCACGCACTCGCGCGAGCTCAAGCGTTCCTTGGTCTGGCCGGAAAACTGCGGGTCTTCGAGTTTTACCGACAACACAAAATGACAATTTTCCCAGACGTCTTCAGGGGCGACTTTGACGCCGCGCGGCAGCAAATTACGAAAATCCAGAAACTCACGGATCGCCTCGGTCAGACCGGCGCGTAATCCGTTGACGTGGGTACCGCCTTGCGCGGTCGGCACCAGATTGACATAGCTCTCGGCAACGGCTTCCGGCAGGCTGTCGGGCGTCCAGACGATACCCCATTCCACCGCTTCGGTGCTGGCGGCCATCTTAGCCATGAACGGCGGTTGCGGAAAGATCTCGGCGTCGCCGACCCTGTCCAACAAATACTCTTGCAAACCGTTCTGGTAACACCATTCGATGCGTTCATCGCTGAGCTCGGACACCAACACGATTTTCAGCCCCGGACACAGCACCGCCTTCGCCCGCAATACGTGCTTTAGCTTGCTGACCGAGACTCGGTTGGAATCGAAATATTTGCCGTCCGGCCAAAAGTGTACGCTGGTACCGGTATTGTTCTTGCCGACCGTACCGGTCTGCTGTAGTTCGCCGACCTTATCGCCGCCGGCGAATTCCATCTGATAGATGCCCCCGCCGCGCTTGATCTCGACCAACAATTTCTCGGACAGCGCGTTGACCACCGAAACGCCGACCCCGTGCAAGCCTCCGGAGAACTGGTAATTCTTATTGGAAAACTTACCGCCGGCATGTAACTGAGTCAGGATCACCTCCACGCCCGGCATGCCTTGCTCTGGGTGAATATCGACCGGCATGCCGCGACCGTTGTCGATCACCTTAACCGAACCGTCTTTGTATAGGGATACTTCGATACTGTCGGCGTGTCCGGCTAGAGCCTCGTCGACGCTGTTATCGACCACCTCCTGCACCAGATGGTTGGGCCGGGTGGTATCGGTGTACATGCCGGGGCGCTTGCGCACCGGGTCCAAGCCGCTCAGCACCTCAATCGCGGCGGCGTTATATTCTTGGGTCATCGTTACTCATCAAATGGCGGTTAATTCATACTATAATGCTCGGTCATTTTTTCGAGCACATCAGCGCATTATATGTCGAGACGCAAAAGCGCATCCCAATTTGAGGAAGCGATGGAAGAACTGGAGAAATTGGTCGAGCAAATGGAGCGCGGCGACATCTCTTTGGAAGAATCGTTAAAGTCGTTCGAGCGCGGCATCAAGCTCACCCGCACCTGCCAGCAAGCCTTGCAGGACGCCGAGCAAAAAGTGCACATCCTATTAGAAAAAAACGGCCAACAAACCCTGGAGCCATTCACCGATGAGTAAACTGAAAGACTACCTGACCGCCTGTCAAAATCGCGTGGAACGCGCTCTGGACGTTCGACTACCGGGCGAAAATATTCTGCCGCAAACTTTGCATCAAGCCATGCGTTATTCCGTGTTGGATGGCGGCAAACGGACCCGCCCGCTATTAACTTACGCAACCGGTCAAGCATTGGGCATTGCCGAGGACGCCTTGGACGCCCAAGCTTGCGCGGTCGAGTTCATCCACGTTTATTCGCTAATTCACGACGACCTGCCGGCCATGGACGACGACGACCTGCGCCGCGGCAAACCGACCTGCCATAAAGCCTTCGACGAAGCCACCGCGATTTTGGCCGGCGACGCCTTGCAGGCGCTGGCCTTCGACGTGTTGGCCAACGACGCCGCCATCAAGGTCGGCGCGGAAGCCCGAGTCAAGATGATCGCGGCGTTGACTCGCGCCAGCGGTTCGCAAGGCATGGTGGGCGGCCAAGCCATTGATTTGGGATCGGTAGGCCGTAAACTGACGTTACCCGAGCTGGAGAACATGCACATCCATAAAACCGGGGCGCTGATTCGCGCGAGCGTCAATCTGGCCGCGCTCTCCAAACCGGATTTAGCGACCGATGCCGCCAAGAAACTGGATCATTACGCTAAATGCATCGGTCTGTCGTTTCAGGTCAAGGACGACATACTCGACATCGAGGCCGACACCGCCACCTTGGGCAAAACCCAAGGTAAGGATGTGAACAATGATAAACCGACCTACCCCGCGTTGCTGGGCATGGCCGGCGCCAAACAAAAAGCCCAAGAACTGCACGAGCAAGCCGTCGAAAGTTTGGCCGGTTTCGGTGACGAAGCCGATCTGCTGCGCGAGCTGTCTTTATACATTATCGAGCGCACCCATTAATCGAACCGCAACACGACCGCCATCGGTAATCCGAAGAAACCCAATCACGACATGACGCTTTCCGGAACATTCCCGTTACTGAACACCATCGCCAGCCCGACCGACATCCGCGCGCTGGCGCCCGAGCAGCTCCAGGCCTTGGCCGACGAGGTGCGCCGGTTTCTGACCCACACCGTCAGTATTTCCGGCGGCCATTTCGCGGCCGGCCTGGGCACCGTGGAATTGACCGTGGCGCTGCATTACGTATTCAATACCCCGGTCGATCAATTGGTTTGGGATGTCGGCCATCAGGCCTATCCGCACAAGATTCTGACCGGCCGCAAGGATAGGATGACCACGATCCGCACCCTGGGCGGGGTG
Organism: Methylomonas sp. LWB; assembly: GCF_001856095.1. NCBI lineage: Bacteria > Pseudomonadati > Pseudomonadota > Gammaproteobacteria > Methylococcales > Methylococcaceae > Methylomonas > Methylomonas sp. LWB. The sequence continues at coordinate 1,535 of NZ_MKMC01000013.1, read as the reverse complement.
TCGGCCTTTCCGTGCCGGGCCGAGAGCGAATACGATGCCTTCGGCGTCGGCCATTCCTCGACCTCGATCAGCGCGGCCTTGGGCATGGCCATCGCTTCGCAGTTGCGCGGCGAGGATAAGAAGATGGTGGCCATCATAGGCGACGGTTCGATCACCGGCGGCATGGCCTTCGAGGCGATGAATCATGCCGGCGACGTCAATGCCAATCTGTTGGTGATTCTGAACGACAACGAGATGTCGATTTCGCCGCCGGTCGGGGCGATGAACAATTATCTGACCAAGATTTTGTCCAGCAAGCTGTATTCCTCGGTCCGTCAGGAAAGCAAGAAGGCCTTGTCCAGCATGCCCAGCGTTTGGGAGTTGGCGCGCAAGGCGGAAGAACACGTCAAGGGCATGATCGTGCCGGGGACCTTGTTCGAGGAGTTGGGCTTTAATTATTTCGGACCGATCGACGGCCACGATCTGGAGATCCTGGTGTCGACCCTGGACAAGCTCAAGGATTTGCGCGGACCGGTGTTTTTGCATGTGGTGACCAAGAAGGGCAAGGGTTACGCCCCGGCCGAGAAGGACCCCTTGGCTTACCACGGCGTGCCGGCCTTCGATCCGACCCAGGATTTTCTGCCCAAGGCGGCGCCGTCGCCGCATCCGACCTATACCGAGGTGTTCAGCCGTTGGTTGTGCGATATGGCGGCCGAGGACGAGCGGCTGCTGGGGATTACCCCGGCGATGCGCGAAGGCTCGGGGTTGGTCGAGTTTTCCCAGCAATACCCGCAACGCTATTTCGACGTGGCCATCGCCGAGCAGCACGCGGTGACCCTGGCCGCCGGCCAGGCTTGCCAGGGCGCCAAGCCGGTGGTGGCGATTTATTCGACCTTTTTGCAGCGCGGTTACGACCAGTTGATCCACGACGTGGCCTTGCAGAATCTGGATGTGTTGTTTGCGTTGGATCGAGCCGGTCTGGTCGGCCCGGACGGCCCGACCCATGCCGGCGCCTTCGACTACAGCTATCTGCGCTGCATTCCGAATATGTTGGTGATGGCCCCGGCCGACGAGAACGAGTGCCGGCAGATGCTGACCACCGGCTTCCATTACCACGGCCCAGCCTCGGTGCGCTATCCGCGCGGCAAGGGGCCCGGCGCGGCGATCGATCCGCGCCTGACCGACCTTGAGATCGGCCAGGGCGAGATTCGCCACCAGGGCGGCCGGATTGCGATCCTGGCCTGGGGGGCGATGGTCGCCCCGGCCGTCGAAGCCGGCAAGCAACTGGGGGCGACAGTAGCCAACATGCGCTTCGTCAAGCCCCTTGATGAAAGCTTGATTCTGGAACTCGCCAAAACCCACGACGTGTTCGTCACGGTCGAGGAAAACGTCATTGCCGGCGGGGCCGGTAGTGCGGTACTGGAATTCCTGCAAGCGCAGCGGATACTGATGCCGGTCCTGACCCTCGGCCTGCCCGACCGCTTCGTCGAGCAGGGCTCCAGAGAACAACTGCTCGGCTTGTGCGGACTCGACGCCAAAGGCCTGTTGGCCAGCAT